>JBJEAY010000772.1:0-4637 GCA_051869575.1 Prevotella sp.
ATATTCCATTTTCCGGATGAATTAAAATTAACCTGTTTAATATGCCAGAAGCTTCTTTCGGTTTGTTCTGCTGTATATACAAATATGCACGGAACAAATCAGCCTGCAAGTCTTCTTTCTGTGTGTTTCTCACACTTAGAAATATTTTTTCCGCCTCTCTGGCATATTTTTTGTCCTTTGTCCCGACATAGCATTTTATCAAAAGAATGCCTTGTTCTATTTTCGTCGGTACATTACCAAACGCTGTCATTATGTGACTTGCTGCGATAGCATGCTTTCCCTTTTTATGTAATTCAAAACTTTCCTTTATAATATCTGTGTCATGTCTGTCTATATATGTAAAGCAAACACTCGTAATCCATGCAGATATGACGCACAGTGCCATTGGTATGCGCATTACGTTTTTCAAATATGGAGTACACATTGCTTTATTTCCATCACCTATGAAAGCAAGTGCAGCATAACATAGTAACATAACAAAAGGATTGGCGGTCAGAGTTGCCTGTGTCATCTCTTTTACCATTATTTCAGCCATTGTACAACCAATAACAGCTGACACATAGTCATTCCTGCATTTGAATAACCTTATAGCCACCACTAACACTGTCGTACCTGTAAGTAATATGCCGACAATGCCTTTCTCTACCAGTAGCTGTATAATGATTTTTGGCGCAAGAGGTGTAAACTGTCCCGTACTTTCGTGACAGCTCACCTTGTCCGTAACCATAGAGAAACTGCCATTACCATGCCCCATCAGCGGTGCGTCCTTTATTACGAGTAACGCCTGCTGTGTAACACTGACACGCCATTCGGTGCTTTGACGTTGTGACAATGTGTTGCCCGACACAACTGTGCGCATTTCCTTCGGACAAAATAATGCAACAGCAATTGACGCAGTAACCAATATGCCAATCAGCCTTAACCGTAATTTACCATCTCTTACAGCCAGTAAGAAGCAAATGGAAAAGAGCAACATTGCCAGATATGCTCCCCTTGAAAATGTAAGCATCACCGCAACAGCTGCCACAAGACCGGCAGGCAGCATAAACCTTTTATACAGCAGCGACACCCCCAACAGCACTAATCCTGTCTCTGCCCACACATTGCATGTATACCCTACAGGTCTGTATAGGGTACGAAAATGATATGTGTCACCGAATCCCACAGACAGGACCGATGACCTATAAACAAAGAAAGACGCCACGGCAAGGAGCATTGCCATAATCATTACAACATAGAAAACGTATGCAGGTTTCTTTAATTGCTCTTTACATCCAGCCTTTAAAAGTGAAGCTGAACACTTAGTATCGCGAAGCAAAATGTATGTTCCGAGGCAAAATACAGAAAAAGTGGCATAACGTATTGACAATGTAACGGTTCTGCTGTACAAACTCGACACGATATCCAACATCGTAATTGCAAACAGCAACAAGTCTATTACATTCAACTTTATCACATTCCGCTTTGTCAGTGACAGCAGAAGCAGTGCCAGAACCGGCAGCAGCAAATTGTACTCATCATCTATTCTGAAAAACATCGCAGACAGACAGATGACGAGAAACGAATATACTACAATCCCCTTGTTTTCACTGCATCTTAACTCCATTCTTTTTCTTCCTGCCTTTATAAAGAACATTATAAACCATATACGCTATTAGGGCAAAGAACAGCATCTGTGCTCCTATATTGCGCAACAAGGCAAAAGGCGGAGTCACATTGTTTGCCAAATACATTATAAGCTGCTTGGCTTCCATTGGGAATGAAAGAGCAAAATTATAAATAAACAAAGGCAATACATAGAGGAAATAGTACGCCATAAATAAATTCACCACAATGGCGTAAACCGCAAATCCCCATTTTGCCTTTTTCTTCATCCGTTGCATATAGGGCATTTCACCTATCGACCTCCTTCTCAACTTATTTATATAATACCTTATGATTTCTTTGGACCTTTGCCGCAGATTTGGCACACCAAGTATGTCAGATGCCATCCAATAGCCATCAAACTTAAAGAAAGGGTTAAGTGTCATCACAAAACCGAAATTCATTATTATTATCATATAGCGTAGTACATCGCTATCCGTCAACATGAAACATATAATAATCGGAATAATGCACATCAATTGGAAATATACTCCAGCGATATTTACCACACACCGTCTGCTCCTGTCAAGTTTCCAGACCTCGGTCACATCAGTATAAAGAACAGGGAAATTAAGATAAAGCCCAAATCCTATTCCTCCATGCTTTATGCCGAACCGCTTGCATGCCGAGGCATGCCCAAGCTCATGAAAGAAAGAGGAAGCAAGCATGAACAGCAGAAGTCCAATGATAGTGTATGCGTTCACTTTGTTACTGAATGTCAGCAGGTCTTTTGTCGTCAGGAAAAATACAGCATCAAGTGTAAGTGCCACAAAAATCACGGAAACCATTATATATTTATTGAAAAGCAGTTTGAGGGCATCCGAAAACCTGTCAACATACCCTGCCGACAGGATCTCCTTCTGATACAAGAACTGTTTTACGCCACCTTTATTTTCCTGCATTGGGGCTATGTATTTCTTTATGGCATCACGTATTTGTTCTATTGTATATCTGTTATTGTTATTACGCAAGAATGCTTTTATTGCCTCGTCTTCCGTACCATATTCTTTCAGTGTTGTTATAAGATTTGCCACAACCACACCAGCCTCATAGTATTGTCCCCGGCATCCAATGAGGTATCGCGCCTCATCAGATGCCGAAGAAAATGTCTGGATATGAATATCTTCGTATTCTTTCATCTGCTTATATTTCTATCATTTTGCCTTAAGTATCGCGCTATTTATCGTGCGATTCACATCATTCCAGTCTTTCTGGGTCTTCTTTCCAAAGTCAATAGTGTAGGCAAGTTTTACCCATCCTGTCTGCTGATTGACACGGCTTGTAGTGACATTATTGAACCTATATACACCGTAGTCCGCACGCTCATGATAACGGTTATGCCGTGTGAACGGGTTGTCTGTGCCGACCTCTGCCATGAAGTTGCCCTTGTTGTATCTCACAATCATACCGTAGCTGCCAGGAATACGCAGATACGCAAGTGTGCTCTCGTCAAGCTCCTTCCGTGGAGTCTTACCATATATGTTTATCGAGAAATCCCTGAAAAAAACATTAGCGTCAAGCGATGCGGTGAATGTGTGGCGACTGATGTTCGACACTTTTTTCACGTCAACATACTGATATCCAAGTTTTGCCTGCAGCCTTATCTTGCTGGAAAAACGGCTCGTAATGTCTAAGTTGTTTGAGAAACGATGAATATTGGATGTTGATTGGTAACTGCTTATAATTTTGTCATTTTCAACAAAATAGATAGGAGTGATATTGTGGCTTATTATCGAATAAGTCGAATTAAACTGCATAACGAAAAGCTTCATCTGCCCCTCGTAACTCAGGAAAAAGTCAAGATACTTCGTGTTGTTAAGATTCGGATTCCCCCTTTTTGTAAGAAGGAAGTCTATATTCTGATCTGAGTTATTCAGATAGCTTAATGATGCTTGACTATTGCCTGTTGAGACACCACCTCCCAGCATGTGCTTGTCATTGAAACGGTATGCCGCCCATGTGTTTGTGCGGAACGTCCAGTATTCTTTGTGCTCGTCACCATGAACCTTATAGTTCAACCACGACACACCCGGATAGATGTTTATCACCCATCCGTTCTTAAATTGCTGCATATACTGTAGATAAGCCATAGTCTCTCCACACCATAGATGTTGCCACAGGTCATAGTCGCCAGCATACGTGGTTGAGGTAACATTATGAAAATGCATCAGCTGTGCGCAGAAAGTCTTGTCGTGTTTCATCTGCAATTCATACGAGGCTCTAACATTCCACGAATACAGTCTCTCCTTAACGTCTGTATTTGACTGTTGCTCATTTTCCGAATACATTCTGCCATACGTGTTCTTTGCATACGCTCCTTCTGTGACAAATGTGACCTCTTGTCCCTCTGATGGTCGGAAATACCCTTTCAACTGCATCTGCGGACGCAAGTTCTCTTGTCTTATCCCCGTAGAGGAATACACATTGTCAGCCGCATTACCGTCATACAAGAGACGGTCTTCGTGGTTGTTATGCGGTGTCTTGTCATGAACAATGGAAACAGATGCCACCAAGTCGTGATTAGTGGTATTATCACTCACTTTGAACTGAGCATACTGCCAGTTGTTCTTATATTTTCCACCAAGATTACTGCCTGTCCTCCCTATTTCCTTGTCTGGAAAAATAAAAGTTTCCTCATTTATTGTCTCCGTACCATCATGTTCTTGTAAACCTGCCCCTCCGAAGAATGTGTAGTTTGTATTTCCCTTATTCACCTTTGCTGCTACGTTGTATTTACCATTCAGATACCCCACAGTCTGCTCCGCATCCGCATTGACATATCCTCCTGACGTTGTCTTTTTGGTAATATAATTTATGGCAGCAGCATCACCTACATATTTTCCCGTTGGTATGTCATGATATTCCACACGCAGAATATCTCTCGGACGCAAGTTCGTCACATCGCGGAGGTCGGCTCTTACACCATTTATATATATAGTAGCCTCTCCCTTCGACGTTGTCACCTTTGATGCACGGCGGTCAACAGAAACCCC
>JBJEAY010000773.1:0-4632 GCA_051869575.1 Prevotella sp.
GCCTTCCTCTTCAGCCCATTTGCGGCATTGCTGCTCCATCTCGTTCCAGTCGCCGGCATTCAGTCCGTGCGACTGCGGACAGATGTTAGTGAAGAGAAACGACTGTTCCTGTGCCTCCTGACTCCATTTGTTGTCGCCAGACGGACACATGTGTCCACGGTCATATCCCGAACTGCGATAGTCAGCATCCGTGGCACGAGGCTCGGGCACCTCCTCATCTTCATGAAACTTGATTCCCTTCCTGAGATAAGGCCCCGAGACATGGTCGGCAGTCAGTCGCCATCCCACCCAATTCGGTTGCTTGTTATGTGTGTTATAAGAGGTGACATACCCTACCCTCGTCAGTAAGATTTCATCCTTATTATCAGCGCATTGCGCCAGCACTTCGACATCGAGCTTCCCTACTGCATCTGAGGCATCCACACCCTTTGTCACTACCACGGCATTCTCAACGTCCGCAGCCTGTCCCTTGTCAGCCGACAGCCTCTGCACTGCCACTGCCGCCAATATGCACAAGGCGGCAAATCCATATATTAATGCTTTACTTTTCATACAATAGCAAATAATTCTTGTTTTCTGCAAAATTACAAGTTTTTTTTCAAATATGCAAGAAAACAGTATATAAAAATCGTATTACCATATAAATATCAGCAATAAGGGATTCATATTTCGTTAAAAATGCAAAAAAAGCGAGGGGAATGTTGCACATGACACAAATAATCATTATCTTTGCCCCAAAAAACAAATTATGAAGAAAACTAATTTTATCCAATTCTTTCTATTATCGATTCTATGCCTTTATGGCACACAGTATCTTAATGCAAAAGGTTCATGTCCATTCAATATGCCTGACGTGAAACTTCCCGTAATCCCCAACTATACCGTCAGCATCCTTGACTTCGGTGGCGTGGGCGACGGAGGCACTATGAACACCCAGGCGTTCTCCCAAGCCATGAAACACCTTACCCAAAAAGGCGGAGGCAAACTCGTGGTGCCTGCGGGAATATGGCTCACCGGACCTATACAATTTGAGAACTGCACTGAACTGCATGTTGACCAGGGAGCATTGATACTCTTCACCACCGACTTCGACGCTTATCCCACTGTAACTTCCGTGTATGAAGGCAATACCGCCCAAAAGAAGATGTCACCCCTGTGGGCTTATGAGAAGCACGACGTGGCAATAACCGGTACGGGAGCTTTCGATGCCCAGGGACAGGCATGGAGACCGTCGAAGAAAGGCAAGTTCACCGAATCACAGTGGAAGGAGCTTACTTCGGGCAAGGGTATCGAGATGAAAAACGTGTGGTATCCCGACGCCAAGGACGACGAGTATGCCGGCAAACCAGGGAAGCCTGATATGCGCAGGGTAACCCAGCGCCCTGTGCTGCTCGAGTTCACCTCGTGCCAGCGAGTGCTACTCAAAGACGCCACATTCAGCAACTCCCCCGCATGGAACACCCATCCGCTGAAGTGCGAAGATGTCACGATAGACCATGTGACGATACGCAATCCATGGTATGCGCAGAATGGTGACGGCTTGGACTTGGAATCATGTAACCGTGTGATAATCAAGAACTCCACATTCGACGTGGGCGATGATGCCATCTGTATCAAAAGCGGCAAGAACAAGGAGGGACGCGACTGGAAGATGCCATGCCAGAACGTTCTGATAGAGGGATGCACCGTACTCCACGGACACGGAGGCTTCGTAATCGGTTCGGAGATGTCGAGCGGCGCAAGAAACATATACGTCAACAACTGCCTCTTCAATGGCACCGACACCGGACTTCGCCTGAAATCCACACGAGGCAGGGGTGGCATTGTAGAGAACATCTACGTGGAAAACATCTACATGGTGGATATAAAAGGCGATGCCTTTACGTTCGACCTGTATTACGCCAACAAGCCAGTGGCGGGCAAGGCAGACAACACCACATCCGTGACTGACGCAGTGCCTCCAGTGACAGAGGAGACACCGTGTTTCCGCAACCTTTTCATCTCAAACATCACATGCCAAGGAGCCAAGCGCGCCATCTATTTCAACGGTTTGCCCGAGATGCCTCTCGACAATCTGCAACTGAGGAACTCCTTGTTCGTCTGTGAGAAAGGCGCAGAGCTGCAATATGCAAAAAACATCCTCTTTGACAACGTGAAGATTGTCAATAGCCAGGGCGAACGCCTTGTAAAGAACAATGTTGAGAACCTTACTGAGAAATAAAAACAGTTAATCTCAATATATGAAAAAAAGAGAGACCGAATGAGGCTTTTCAGCCTACATTCAGTCTCTCTCTCTTATTTCTTTATACTCACTACCGGACTATTAAACCGGCAAGTTCACTCTACCATAGTTGTACATTTTCAGTACGTTGACGCAATACTTGTTAAACTTCTTGCTGACTGCGATTTTGCTAATCATACGTCTCATAATGTTACCCTTTCATTCTTTAATTAAACAATCTTTTTCTAATCTCTTCTGGGCGTTCCTTTATTCGCCCTCTTCTAATTAATCACTTGTGTTATCCTGATGTCTTCTTGTCTTTTGACGGTGTCATCGCTCTTTTCGAGTGCAAAGGTACGACTATTTTTCCAATCCCGCAATACTTTTCCCCCTCTTTTTCCTCCAAAACCCCAAAATGTTGACATTCGTCATTCCATCCCCCCTGTTGTTGACATTGGTCAATTCAAGGGTGATATTTTCAAGTTACGGCAACTTTTGCGGATTTTAATAATGTTTTAGACACTAATGCAATGTTTCTGCAGCTCTCCGAATTCTTTCCGAGAGGTCAACAAGTGCACCTTGCAACAGCACCTTTTCCTCGTATGTAAACTCTGTTGGTCTTTTGTTACCATCAATCCCGTCGAGTTTATGATATAACCATGAACCAGATTTCCCGAAATATCTTCGGGCAAGGTCTGACCATGATATGGAAATTAGAAGGTCAGAAAGCTGTGCCTTGACCGTATCCATCTGATTTTCTTTCAATGTCATTGTTGCCATAATAATAAAGTGTTATTGCCATAAGGCATGTTAATACTCTTCGCCATCGAGCCACTCTGTGAACAGCCTTTCAAGATAATAGCGTATCTGGGGTTCACCCCTCGGAAAGCTTTTCCTGTAATTTCGTCCTGTTTCAATCAAGTCATACTCTTGTTCAGAAACCTCGATTAGCCTTTTCTTGCCAGCCATAATGTATTGATTAAATATTTATTTGCAAAGGTAATACTTTTATTCGTACTAACAAAATATTTTTTTGTTTTTTTGCAGATTTGCAAGAAATAAAGAACAAAAATGAAAAAAGAGAGCAAAATGCTTGTCCAATCGGAAATAAATACTTATCTTTGCATAAAAATTAAAAGTAATATGTTAATTTCTATAATTCAACTGCTATCATTTATATTGGCATTGATTTTGTTGCCAATATTTGCGAAGCATCATCCTGTTACGATGAAGGTGTTCTTTATTGCGTTCTGTACACTGTTTACACCGCTACTCGGAATACCATTATACATTAAGATATTCGGCAAGTAGTCTTTTACCTAAAAAATAGTTTCGATGACAATATTAATATAATAATAGGTATAAACAATTACGATTATGAGAAAAGAAGTAGAAGACTTGTTTTTTAAATGCAAAAGTCTTGCAGGAACTGACAAGACTGAGGAAATGGATGAATACTCAACCAAGTTGAAGGAGATCGCCACACCAGAAGAAATGGCAGAGGTGGGCAAATTGATGGATGAGTGGCTGGAGGAAATTCGTCAGGACATTGAGGATATTAAGGCTCAATGGAGTGAAGAACGAGAAGTGGGCAAATAAACCTAATTGGCAGATGCCTCAGGGGTAATATTCTGTGCGCTCCCAGAGGCATCTGCAATGGTGTTCTATGTGGTGCGCTACGTCGTTGTTATCTTAGCATACATCTCAAAGAGGGCGGCAACACATTCCGACTCAGTCATTTTTGTGGAGAAGCCGTAGGCTTGCATCACTGCACGGTCGTTGTACTGATGAGCCTTGCGCAGGTCGGCAGGCATGAGCACTGGGTCGTAAAGGTCAGCAAGGGAAGAATCGGGGTAGTTGCCACGAGCATCAAGGATTGACTGAGCCGCCTGCCCTATCCTTTCTATCTGCTCTGCATTTGCACTTGGCCACGGGAAATTGTTGTAAACGATGTCCTTGGAATATCGGTAGCGCATTTCCAATCTTCCACATACCGCCCTCATCCATGCCATGTGGACATTACTCTCCAATATGCCGAAATGATAGAGTGTAGCGTTGGGGATTAGATGAACGGCATCACTCGCAAATACACCCTTTTCTATAAATCCCATCGGCACATACCTTCTTTTTTCAGATGATACCCTTGGCACAATTATCGAAGCTCCATCCGGCATATTCTCCACATGAAACCTTGTCGGCTTGTCAGCGAGTTTTCTTGTTCCCTCGCTCTTGCTTAGCAATCGCAATTCCCTGACATTCTCAACTCTCTTCTTGCAGTGGGGCATACGTTGAATTTCCGCTGGAGAGCAGTCGCCGAGCCACAGGCAATAGCGAGGTCTTTGATGGATAAACTCCTCAGAGCCATACCACTTGTGGAAAAGCTTAGCTGAAAGAGGCTCTTGCTTGATAAA
>JBJEAY010000774.1:0-4631 GCA_051869575.1 Prevotella sp.
TGGCGCCCTTGTTCACCTGCTTGCCAATGTTGTTTAAATAAGTTTCAAGTTCGTAACTTTTTTGTACTGGAGCATTGGGATTATCTTTTTTGTTTATTATATGTGAAAACTCATCACTAACGATGGCTTTCTTTGTGCCATTACACAATTCTTCTGCTTGGAATCGGTATTCAGCACGCTGGGTTGAGGACCATTTCGAAAGATAATTGGCAAATTGAGACACTTGGGTCATGGCATATTCCTGCGCTGACGAATGAGTGCATATTGTTGCCAATAGGATAGTGCAAAATATCGTTTGTATTCTTTTCATATCTTCTATCTGTAAATATAATGTAAATATTCTTCCTTTTCTTTGTTGCTAATCTCCTTGAATGAATCAATAAGCCACCCTGCATTGTTCGTTTCTCGTTCAAAATGTTTTATGGTAAACTTATATCCAGGAACTTGCAGGAAAACAAATTGCAAATCTGACACATACTCAATATCCAGCAGACCGCTGTAAACCAACGAAAAGAAAACAGAGGTTTCGTCAACAACGAATTTCTTGTTTGCATAATAGGTTATGTAATCATCCTTCTCTGTCGTGATTCTGTTCAACGACATAAAGTTGGTTTCATGGTCATCAGGCATAAGCATCGCCTTGGTTGCCTTTCGGGTAGGTTTGAGTTTGAAGGCGTCTCCAGATGCTTTCGTAATAACCCATTTATACATGTCTCCCTTCCTCCTTTCAACAGTGAGAAAGAGAGTGAATGCTATTTCCTTGCCTTTAATTTTCCCGCAACATTCAGCTTTGGCTACCCATGTGGTATCGCTATATGATAATTTCACACCATTCTTGGCTACAGAAGCAGCAAAGTCTTTTGCCTCCAAGAATAACGAATCCTTAAATGATTTGAACATTTTCCCATTGAAAAGGTATAAAATTCTGTTGGTTTCGTAGTCTTTATCCTGCTTATCCGTGCCATGTTTTTCCTTATCTCCATTGAAACGTGCAATGAATTCATCTACAAGATTGACGCTTGCACGAAACTGCTCCTCATTGAGGAAAGGGGCAATTTGAGCATTCGTTTGCAATGATCCTGAACAAGTCAGGACCATTGCCGTTATTATTTGCCTTAATCTCATATCTAAAGCCTTTTTGTGTCTAACGCCTTTGTATCTCCGAGTTTGACGATATACTCTTCACCATCCATCGTATCTTCTCTTAATACATAACATTTCACACTTTTCTTTGTTCTGTCAGAGTAAACAGGTTTCCCGTCTCTGTAACCGACGAAAACCTGAACAAATACCGCAGTGCATACAAATGTGTTCTCGTCAATTTGTCTCAATTCGCTCACCTGTATATCGTGAATGTCTGAGGACTTAATTTCAACTTTTGAATATCTCATATTCATGAGTCCTGTAAAATAGTCCTTCATCAGGCGACGTCTTGGCTTGGTTCTGTATGTGGAGGTAATCTCCATTTCAACGCCCTTTTTCTGAATTCCATCTTCTTCGTATGGTTCACAATTGGCAATGAACAAGCGAACCGCCTTGCCCTTGTATTTTGCCCTTACCTCTGTGCCGTTTTGTGGATTTGCCATAAATTCTATGTAATCACACATTTGCTTAACTTTCTCAGCGGCACGGAATTTAATCATCTCCTCTACGTCTTGCTGCGCAAATGAAACTGTAGCAAATGCCGACAAGACAAAAACCAATGCAATTCTATATAATGATTTCATATTTTTTCTATTTGTTATAGCATTCCCTTATGCTGATTTGTGATATTTTATTTCCATTCACTATGTATGATACAGGAGCAACCTTTTCCAACAATCTGCTTCCCGAAATTCTTTCAAGGAAATCATCTATGTTTTCCTTGTCAATTACCGTATTACCGTCTTGTGGCAAAAATTTCACAACAGCATCTGCTGTGAATATTTGTCTCAACTCACCGGCTGCACTTTCTCTCTTTGAGACACTATTACGCTTGTCGATAATGCAGTCAAAGTAAGAGGTGAGATAGTTGTTCACTGCTATCTCGTCGTTAAGGTCCAACAGAGAATTGGTATTAGGACTAGGATTGGAATTGTTGCCAGTAGGTGTCTTTGCTACAGGCTTTTGGATAGCCCCAGGCTTTGGTGCACTTGCAGACTGTAGATTATTGTCCCAAAACGGAGTCTGCTTGCCATTGGTACATTCGTGAACAGCATTTTTCACTTCTGTAAATAGACTGTTCCAATCGAGATTTCCCTCATATGACATATCTTCGAATAATGTAACAAGAACTGCTGTAAATAAGTCCATTGCACCTAATGGCGTTTCTCCACCTAATGAAGACTGTCCCACGGAAGCAGACGAAAGGAGAAAATCACCACGATAACCAAGGAACATCTTCTGTATGGATGTTCTTTCGGTTTCTGTCAATTCTACATTCCCATAATTCACGGAGAAGGTAGGTGCTCTTTTTGCACTAGCAGACTGAACTTTATTGCAACACATACCAATGGAGGCGGTAAGTCTTGCGCCTTTTGTCTTTAGTTCGTCATGCACCCACTTCAATGGTATGAATTTATGTTCTTCTGAGAAGTCGCATCCCAAAAGCATTTGAGGATATGGATTGCTTTCGGATGCAGCATGTGTACCGTGACCAATATAGTAGAACACAATGATGTCATTATCATCACACCTTAAATTCATCACCTCCGACTTGCACTTTTCTGGCGAAAGGGCAGAGTCATATATGTCATGAATATCTGACTTATAACCCACATCGTGCAATGCTGCGTTGATGACATTGACGAAGCGGCTGTAAAGCACATTTCTGCCAGTTACATCAAGTTTACCAACATCGGCATCCTCTGTATCAATGAATGTAAGCCAATGGATAGTTTGGGCGTTAGTTACTATAGTAAACACACCCATTATTATGGATAGGAACAACTTCTTCATTTTCTTGGCATATTTAAGAGTTCACTAAAATATTTGCACTCAGGGAACAACTGATTAGCCAGTCTTAACACGTCTGTTGTGGGCAGGTCGTATCTTACAATTTCCTTACCCTTTGCATCACATATATTCCACTTTTCCAGTCCGAAGTCGAAATTTGCAACACATGATTGTCCCTTAGCAGCATTAAATGTGAGGCTGAAATTTGGAACATATTTGCCATAAACCGTGTCATTGCTCACATAGTTGGATGGAGCAGAAAGAATGAAGTCCAATACGTACTTGTCGTTTTTTGAAACCTTGACATTGACAATAGAGTCATTCTTGTTGTCCTTGGTTTTCAGTTTTAAAGAAGCTGTTACCGCCTTTGCTTCGGTAAGAACGATATATATGCTGTCACCTAATGCCTTGCGCATTACAGAATCTTTTGATGCTGTTGTGTTATCACGCTTGTTTGCATTACTTGGATAAGCAGAACAACTTGTTGCAACGCTACTTGACAAGACCACGAATAAGGCCACCTTTATCGTCAGTCGATTAAAAAACTTTGTTTTCATCTGATTATTATCAATAAAAATAGGCGTGTAACCATTCTTTCGCTTGCCTAATCTCTGGTTACCGCCAAGTGACCATACGCATAACAAGCACAGAATAGTCCACGCCCAATGAGCGTGAACCTTCAGACTGCTTGTCCTCATGCGTTGAATATTGGCGGTATTCGAGATTAGAGAACAAGAGCTAAAAGCTCAATATTTATAATATGTTCTTATCAAGTAGTCAGAACGGAAACGCCGAGTTAATAGATAGAGGGTTTATTCCTCATTGTATTCTCTTATGGGGACAATGCTTAAGCAAATACCCCGATGCGTTTCTTTACGTCTTTAATGTCTGTTTCTTATTTCCAACTGTTTGGTTTAACCTTGTATTCTGTCTATGTTCCCCTCATAAAAAGGGTAGCAGGAATGAATACGTGTTCCTGCATCGTCATTTTCACTTGCGGTCTGAACCGCATACTTTGTCTTGCAAAGATACAAAGTATTTTTGTTCTGAATGCAAAGAAATGAAATAATTATATATACAAACCTTAAATTTAACCGAAATTAACCTAAGTTTTATTCTAATCTCGAATATTTTGGCTCTTTAACGAATTGTATGGGTAAATGTTATTTTATTCAAGAAAAATTGCTACCTTTGCAGTATGAGAAGTGAAGATATATTTGCCATGGGCTTAGGGCTTCTTTCCCCTTGGGATGTGAAGTCGGTTTCGTTCGAGGAGACTCAGGACTGTAAGGAACTCCATATACACATCGATTTCAGTCGAGGTGCTCGTTTTGTCAATGATAAAGGTGAATCCGTTAGTGTCTATGACACAGAGGAAAAAGAATGGCGTCATTTGAATTTCTTCGAGCACAAGTGCTATCTACACTGTCGTGTGCCAAGAATACGCATGTCTGATGGCAAGGTGACAGCTCCTCGTATATGGAGGGTTTTCCATCACTGGATATCCAAAGCCAGGGCAAGGATAGACCTTAGTGGAGTGCGGAGAATAGGTATTAGGAGGGATTCCTTGACGCGTCCACTTTTGAAAAGTCAGACGATGCCATAGAGTATCTTCATTGACATGGCATACTTCGTAAGCGGTAAACTCTTACCTTTGCAGGCGATTATAGATATTGTTCTAAATGTAAGATGTTAAA
>JBJEAY010000775.1:0-4624 GCA_051869575.1 Prevotella sp.
ATAGCAGCATCAGACTATCATTGTGGTGTTCCAGAATAAGCGTCGGAAACTTAACTCATGGATAATAACCACATCAATGATGGTTGGCGTTGACGTATATACAAGCGTCAGGAATCAGGCCAATCTACTGAATGAAGATAGAAAGATGTTTGCACCCGGCTATGGGTGTGAGCATTATTCTTATTCAGTAGAGGGGTCCATAAGAATCCGACGCTTAGCCCCGGAACACCGTAAGAAGAGGCTTGCACCCTTTTTTTTATGGTTGTTTTCTACATTTATATAGAGTCATGCCAAATGATAGGTTGATGACCTTGCGACCTAAATCATTTGGCAGTATGATTACACGTTATCACGCCCGATATTATGCGGCATTGCTTTCGCAGAAAAGCACTGGCGGAGAACTGGAGTCGTTGTCGCAGTCACTGCTCAGTTCCACCGTTGACATCAATCCCCATCAGATTGATGCAGCCCTGTTTGCGTTCCGTTCGCCACTGTCCAAGGGTGTTGTACTGGCAGATGAAGTAGGTCTGGGAAAAACCATAGAGGCAGGTCTTGTGCTATGCCAATATTGGTCAACGGGCAAACGAAAGATAATCGTTGTTTGTCCGGCATCGTTGCGCAAGCAATGGGAGGCAGAACTTCAGGATAAGTTCGGCATTCCATGTGAAATCCTCGACACCAAGAACTACAATACCTATCTACGCGAAGGTCGCAATCCGCTGTCAGCCAAACGGGTGATTATCTGTTCATATCATTTCTGTGCCAAACACAAGGGCGACATCGTGACCAACGGGTTTGACCTTGCGGTGATGGACGAGGCACACAAGATGCGCAACGTCTATCGCAAGTCGGCACGCACGGCAGCCGATGTGCGCGATGCATTGTATGGAGTGAAGAAGCTGCTGCTCACTGCCACACCCTTCCAAAATTCACTGATGGAGCTGTATGGCCTTACCTCCGTGATTGACGACCGCTTCTTTGGCAGCGAGAAGAGTTTTCGCAACGAATATGGCAAGGGTGAAAACCTGAAACAGCTGCGCGAGCGCATTCGCCCGCTGTTCACCCGTACCCTCCGCAAGGATGTCAAGGAATACATCAACTACACCCGCCGCCTGCCACTGACCCAGAAGTTCAACGCCACCGACGACGAGTATGAGCTTTATCAGGCAGTCAGCGAGTTCCTGCGTCGTGACGACCTTTATAGTGTGCCTGCGTCGCAAAAGAAGCTCACCACCATGATTGTCCGCAAGATACTTGCCTCATCGACCTATGCCCTTATCTTCACCTTGGAGCATATCAAGGAACGCCTCCTGCGCATGTTGGAAGCTAACAAGACCGAAGACCTGAACGTGGAGGAACTGGTGGATGAGGACGAGTGGCAGACCTATCAGGAATATGAGGACGATTCGGCCATGGTGTGCGAAGCGAGTCTCTTTGATGGAGAAGAGATAGATGTGCCACGACTCAAGAGGGAGATCGAGACCGTGGAAGGATTTATCGACAAGGCAAGGCATATCAAGGAAGAGTCAAAGGCAAAGGCATTGCTCATCGCCTTGGAACAGTCGTTCGACAAACTGCGCGAGATGGGAGCAAACCGCAAGGCTCTCATCTTCACCGAGAGCACCAAGACGCAAGCCTATCTGCGCGAGTTTCTTGAGGCTAATGGCTACGATGGCAAGGTGGTTCTCTTCAACGGCAAGGCATCCGAGCCACAGACCAATGATATATATAAAAGGTGGTGCGAAGCGCATCCCGACAAGGTGAGCGGCATCAAGGCTGCCGACCGCAGGGCTGCGATTGTTGACTACTTCCGGAATGAGGCAGAGATGATGATAGCCACCGAGGCAGCAGCCGAAGGACTCAACCTGCAATTCTGTTCTCTGATTATCAATTTTGACCTTAGCTGGAACCCGCAACGCATAGAGCAACGCATCGGACGATGCCATAGATACGGACAGAAATTCGATGTTGTGGTGGTCAACTTCATCAATGTCAGGAATTATGCAGATGTAAGAGTGTTTGAACTGCTCAACGACAAGTTCAAGCTCTTTGACGATGTGTTTGGGGCAAGCGACGAGATATTGGGCAAGGCTGACAATATAGACATCGAGAGCCGCATTTGGGAGATTTATCAACAATGCCGCAGCGAGGAGGAGATCAATGCTGCCTTCAGCCGTCTGCAGGCGGATATGCAGGAAGAGATTGACCAGAGGATGGACGAAGTGAGGCAGGAAGTGATGGAGCATTTCGACATCAACGTGCAGGAGCATCTCCGCACCCGCAAGGATGAAACCGGAGCCTTCCTCAACCGCTATCAGCATATCTTCTGGGAACTCACCAAATATGTGCTGTCATCCCAAGCCGTTTTCAACGACTCCAACTATACCTTTGTGCTTAAGACTCCCGTAGCCGGAGAGCGCAAGGGCAAATATTCCGTGCTCAACAATCAGGGCGACGCCCTTCCCTATCGACTCAACGACACCTTGGCGCAACATGTCATCAACACAGCCCTGTCGCTTCCGTTGGACGATGGCGGCACGGTGGTGTTCGATGAGGCAGCCATCAGCATGAATGCCAATCTTCCTGATTATCTGCATGGCGAAAGCGGATGGCTTGTGTTGTCAAGCCTCAACGTGTCGTCATTTGAGGAGGAGCAATACCATATCTTCACTGCCATCACCGACTCTGGACGCACGCTCACACAGGATGACGCCGAGCGACTGCTGCTAAACGGAGGCGTGGAAACGGATGTTGCAGCCATTCCTGCCGATGTAAGGGAGAAGCTACAGAAGAACATTGCACAGCGTTCGAAGGCGAAGCTGAATGACATCGACTCGCGCAACCTCAACTACTTCCGACAGGAAGAAAACAGAATATACCAATGGGAAAGGGATTGCATCGACGGACTGGAAGCGGAACTGACCCTCGTGAAACGAAGTACGCTACAGGTAGAGCGCGATGCACGCAATGCCACATCGGTGCAGGAAAAACTGGATCTGGAGCGCAAGATAGAGGATCTGAAACGCAAGAAACGCAGGTTGCGCAATGAACTGGAGGACAAGGAAGACGAGATAGGCGAACAGCGACGAAGGATGATTGCCGAACTGGAGCGACGGATGATACAGTCAACGGAGAGCAGTAACATGTTCCTTATCCGATGGCAGGCAAAGTAAAAAAAAGAATAACGATATATGGCAACAAATTATCATGACAGTTTCATCAAGAAACTACAGGAGATATTCATGATGGACCATGCTGAACTGGATTTTGGCATATACCGCATCATGAAGCAGAAGCGGTCGGAAATAGAGCACTTCCTGAAGTTCGAACTTCTGCCGCAGGTGAAAACGGCATTGGCAGGCGCACCCGACGGCTCTGACAACGAGGTGTTCTCTCATCTTGTCACGTTCTTCAGTCGCTACTACGACAATGGCGACTTCATCAGCAAGCGTCGCTACAAGGACAATACCTACGCCATTCCCTACAATGGCGAGGAGGTGAAGCTGCATTGGGCCAATGCCGACCAATACTATATCAAGTCGTCGGAGTATTTCCGCGACTATACTTTCGTGTTGCCTACATCAAGAAGAAAAGTACACTTTGTGCTGAAGGATGCCTCCACGGAGCAGAACAACAACAAGGCAGCCAACAATATGGAGCGTCGCTTTGCGCTATATAAGCCGGAGAGTGAAGAGGAGCGGTTTTATGAGGAGAACGGAGAAGAACTCAACATCTTCTTTACCTACGAACTGATGCCAAAGGCCACCAAGCAGAGCGACCTTATGGCTGAAGCTTTAGGAAAGATAAGCGAGATTGTGCCTGAGCCGTTCTCTGAACTGCTGACTGTGAAATCGCCCACCGACAAGAATGCCAACCGCACGCTTTTGGAGAAGCACTTGACGAATTATACCGCCAAGAACAGCTTCGACTATTTCATCCATAAAGACCTGGGTGGTTTCCTCCGTCGCGAACTTGACTTCTATATTAAGAACGAGGTGATGCTTCTCGACGACCTTGATGCACAGCATATTGCAAGTCAGCTGAATATCATCAAGGCCATCAAGACCGTAGGTGAGAAGATTATCCGTATGCTTGCCCAGCTTGAGGATTTCCAGAAGAAGCTGTGGCTGAAAAAGAAGTTTGTGGTGCAGTGTGATTATTGCATCACCCTCGACCGTGTGCCTCGTGAACTTTATCCCGAGATTCTTGCCAATGATCGCCAGCGCGAGGAATGGGTGCGCCTCTTTGCCATCGACGAGATAAAAGGCGACTTGACTACCGAAGCATATTCCGAACCTCTCACCATGGAGTTCCTCAATCAGAATCCTTTCCTTGTGCTTGATACTGCATTCTTCTCTCAGCAATTCAAGCATAAGCTGTTGGCTCATTTGGGAGATAAAGGAATAGATAAACAATGCAATGGATTGTTGATAAATAGTGAAAATTTCCAGGCGTTGGAGTTGTTGCAGGAGAAGTATGCGGAAGGCGTTAAGTGCGTTTATATTGATCCGCCATATAATACGGGTGGTGATGATTTTATCTACAAAGATGGATTTACGCACGCATCATGGTTATCTATGATGGAAAACAGATTAAATTCGGTTAAAAGTGCAATGCCTAATGA
>JBJEAY010000776.1:0-4614 GCA_051869575.1 Prevotella sp.
ATGGCTGCAAATATACAAATAATTATTCAATCGCCCAAACTAAACGAAGAAAATATACTCTTTTTGGGGAATCAAATGCTTTCCTGTTATGACATTATTTGGGTATATACGCTTGTTTTTCCACACTCTTAATCCCCACTTATAGGTAGTTCATCCCCAGATTTCACTAAATTTAGGTATTGCTAAATGAGTGAAATATATCTACCTTTGCACCAAAATTTTGCACTAATAGATAAATACAAATGAATTGGATGATGAAAAGAACATTTTTTAGCTTAATTTTGGTGACGTGTGCCGCTGCCGCTTCACTGGCACAAACAGCGACGACGGACAGTGTGGCACGGCGAGTTAAGGGCAGCCGACTTAGCGTGGGAGGCTATGGGGAGGTTGCCCTTACCCGCAATTTCTATAGCGACAATGTGTATCGCTATAGCGACCCTAAGAAATATGCCAACGACCCGAGCCACGGGCGGTTTGACATTCCACATGCAGTTATATATATAGGATATGACTTCGGTAAGGGATGGACTATGTCGTCGGAGATAGAATTTGAACACACGGGCACGGGTTGCGCACAGGAGAAGGAGTTCTCGGAGGGAGGCGAATGGGAACAGGAGATAGAGAAAGGCGGTGAGGTGGAACTCGAGCAGTTCTGGATTCAGAAGTCGTTCTGTAAGGAGTTGAACGTGAGACTTGGACATATCATTGTGCCTGTGGGACTGCTCAATGCCCACCACGAACCGCTTAACTTCTTCACGGTGTATCGTCCTGAGGGTGAAGGAACAATCTTGCCATCCACATGGCACGACACAGGATTGAGCCTATGGGGACGAGTAGGCGATTTCCGTTATGAGGCAATGGTGGTTGCAGGTCTCGATGCCTTTCTCTTCAATCGCGAGAACTGGGTGCAGAACGGTGCTGGTTCGTCGTCGGAGTTTAAGGTGGCAAACAAATACGGCTTTGCCGCACGACTCGACAACTATTCGGTTAAAGGTCTGCGCATAGGCGTTAGCGGATATTATGGCAAGGCAATGCACAACTCCTTCCCCCACGATCTTGAGGGCGACAAGTATAACTCATCGGGCGAGTATGAAGGTAAGAAGCAATATGATAATGTGAAGGGAGTGGTGGCGATAGGTTCTGCCGACTTCACCCTCAACCGCTTCAACTGGATTGTGCGGGGAAATGTCGATTATGGCTATGTGGGCGATGCTGCCACTATCAGTAGTATCAAGCGCAACCTCACTGCCAACAATGCCCCATACAAGAAGACTCCTGTGGGAAAGAATGCCTTGGCATACGGCATAGAGGCTGGATATGACGTGTTCTCGCAGTGGTCGAAGATGAAGGCGGACAATCAGAAACTCTATCTCTTTGGCAGATATGAATACTACAACTCCTACATACCCTCCTCTGAGCAGCAACAGTATGAATATACGGCAAAGAAACGTATGGCGTTGGGCGTCAACTGGATGCCGGTGCCGCAGGTGGTAGTGAAGGCGGAATACTCCAAAAGATTCCTCAAGAGCCAGTATAACGACGAGCCTTCGGTGTCGCTTGGCATTGCCTATCAGGGATTCTTTTTGTAAATGAGGAATTAGGAATGAGGAATTAGGAATTGCTGCGCAAATAATATAATACGTAAATATATGAATAGATTAATGAAAAAGACGGGAATGATGGTTGCTATGAGTGCCATCATCGCCCTTGGAGCGTCATCTTGCAGTGATGACAACAGTGAGAATCAAGGCACTGAAAATGTGCAGAGTGTTAATGAACAGAAGATGGAGGCCATTGCCGGGCAGTATGTCAACAACACAATCTACAAGACATACGCAGCTATCGCCAATGCCACCGACCAACTCTATACGCAGTTGGCTGATGTGGCAGACAGGTTTAAGGCTAATCCGGAAAGCGTGAGCCAGGGCGACATCGACAAGATTTGCGCCACCTTCCTCACGGCACGCGAAGAGTGGGAGAAGAGTGAGGCTTTCCTCTATGGTGCAGCAACGGATTTCGGTATCGACCCGCATATCGACACATGGCCCCTTGATGCCGACGGACTTGCCACGGCTCTGAAGAATGCCGACCAAGTGGCAAAGCTCGAAGGTGAGGACGGAATATCCTATGCAGGCGGAAAACTCGGACAGGAACTTCTCGGTTTTCATGGTATTGAGTTCATCATCTTCCGTGATGGTGCAAACCGTAAAATCGAAGACCTGAGAAATGAAGAGACCGACGAGGCATTCACCAAGATTGGCGCGCACGTCACTGGCGAACAGGAACTTATCTATGCAGCAGCTGTGGCCGGAGACCTTCGCGACCGTTGTTTCCAGATGGAGGCGGCATGGAATGCCGATGCTCCAAAGGCACATATCGACCGCGTGGATGAGGTGGAACTGCCTTACACCGTGAATGGAGGCAGCAAGTCGTATGGCGAGAACATGCTTGCGGCAGGCAAGGCAGGCAGCACCTATACCTCATGGCAGGAGGTGATGGTGACCATACTTCAGGCTGGATGCGAGAACATAGCCAACGAGGTGGCAAACACAAAGATTGGTAATCCCTATTCAGGTGAGGATGTCAACTATATCGAGTCGCCTTATAGCCATAAGTCGTTCATCGATTTTCGCGACAATATATTGAGCATAGAGAATACCCTTTATGGTGGACGCGAGGGTGACGGAAGAGACACGTCGAAGAGTATCATCCAGTATATGAAGGACAACGGATATGACGGTCTCTCGACGCTCGAAACAAGCGTGAAGGATGCCATCACTGCTCTCAACAACTGTCAGACATCTCTTGGCAGTTTCGTGGGTCATGTCAACGACCCGCTCGTAGGCGAGGCTCAGAAGAAAGTGCAGGCATTGGACGACGAACTAATCAAGGCTGCCGCATGGATGGCAACACAGAAATAACACATGATTATGAAAACAAAGATACAACTCATCATAAGCGGAATGGCTGTAATGATGCTTGCGGCATCATGTAGCGACAGTGATGATACGGATTCAGAATACGGACAGGCAACAACAGTGATAGAAGCCGATTATATCGGTAAGGCAGTGGGCAATTTCGAAGCCGACGAATGGTATCCTGGCGGCAAACTCGGAACTACCGACAATGTTACGGCGGGATGCTATGAGGACGAGGCTCCCGCAGTCACCGAACAGGGACTGCTGACGGAATTTAATCTCGGCGAGACATTCTTTGAGCGCAACTACAACTCGGGTACGGCACCGTTCAACGGTTTGGGTCCCGCTTCGCTCCGCCGCTCATGTATCGACTGTCATCCCGGCTATGGCCATGGCAAGAGGCAGACGTCATACAAATCCACTTTCGGCAATGGTTATCTGCTTGCGATTTATCATCCCGCCGACGGAATGAACAGCAACGACGGTCCTTATATCTCCGAAGTGACCGGTATGCCACAGACTCAGGCCTCCTATCCCTTCCTGCCGCCTTTGGACGAAGACCAGATAAGCATCTCGTGGCATGAGATTACCGCTATGGAGAGCGGACTGCCTATGGAGTTTGAGGACGGCGAGAAATACTCACTCATCTATCCCGAGGTATATATCCCCACCACGGCTTTCAACACCAAACCGCAACCCGAGAATATCGCCGTACGACTGGAGTCAACCATCGGTATCATGGGAACAGGACTCCTGGATGCCATCACCGAGGACGACCTCAGGGAGCAATATCGCCAAGAGGCTAAATACGTGGAACTCAATCCCTCAATGTGGGACAAGGAGGCAGATGACTTCGCCTCAACTGCGTGGTACACCCTTGCCGACGGCACCAAGGCTGTGAAGCGATTCACATACGCCCTCACCCGTGCCTCACTGCAGGATGGAGCAGGTGCCAATGCCATCTGGAACATCACCAACGTCACACGCAGCGACCGTCCGAAACTTTACACCACCACGGCATGGGCAGATGCCATGGCTGAGACTCCTTCCGTGATAGCGGCTATCAAGGAAGACCCCACATCGCCTTATTTTGCCGACGGAACCGACGAGGGCATCTCGGATGCGGTGAGAAACCTTCTGAGTCCCGCCACCAACCAGTTTGACAATCCTTGGTATAAGTTTGAGGCCGAGATGAGCGACTATAACTTCTATGCCTTCCTCGTATGGCATCGCGGTCTGTCGATTCCACGTGCCCGCAACTTGCAGGATGCTGAGGTGCAGCAGGGCAAGAAGGTGTTCAACGAGATTGGTTGTGCCACTTGCCATCGTCCGTCATGGAAGACAGGCAGCGACAACTATTGGGCACCGGCTATCGTAGGCAACCAGCCTCTGCCGAAATATCCCAACCAGGTGATTTATCCCTATTCGGACATGATACAGCATAAGTTGGCGATGAAGAACGACATCCACGGTTCGTGGTGCCGCACCACTCCGCTGTGGGGACGTGGACTCTCGCTCGTGAACACCGGAGCCGAGGACAGACTCCACGACTGCCGTGCGCGCAACGAGATAGAAGCCATCATGTGGCACGCATATAGCAAGGACAGTCATGCCTACGAGTCGGCTGAGAAGTTCTATCATCTCAAGAAGTCCGACCGTGATGCCGTGGTTAAATTCCTTAGGTCAATATAACGTT
>JBJEAY010000777.1:0-4614 GCA_051869575.1 Prevotella sp.
TTGCAAGAATTTGCCTCTGACTCTCCAATGGATATAGAGGAATGTAAGCCAAGTGTTTTTCAACCGTTCCACATTCATATGGCGAACCATTTTTTCGAATCTCGCGCATTTTATATACAAAATACTCCGGAAGGCAGATATTCTCGTTTATCCTATACACCTTGAACCTGACAGGAACATTGACGGGATCGTAGTCTTTTTTGATGTAGTAAAGAGTAAACTTGAAGTTGGCTATCACGCAAGGTTCGCTGACTATGCGAGGAGCTTTTTTATCGAATAGAAAATATTCTGCATTACTATATTCAAGCAATGATCCTTCAAATGTAGAGGTGAAATCATTTTTTGTCAAAAATCTGACTCTCACATCAGGTAACTCTTTGACACACTTTATTGGAGTGGCTACATCTGAGAACTTGACCAACTTCTCGTCAGGGCTTATGTCATACACTTCCTTAAGATAGTGAACCTGATTAAGCGAATAGTTGTTGGCAACTATTCCATCAATGTTTACGTTAACTTTAAAAATGGAATTAGACTCATAAAGTCTCTCCTTCACCATTTCGCAGTCAACAACAAACAGTCGTCCCTTTTTACTGCCGCAATCTCTTGCATCAACAAATGTAGTATAATCAACACTGCGGTCTTTGTTGAGTACAAGCATCACAGGGGTGACAGATGTGCGTGAGTAAGAACTCGCAGGAAGTGTAATCACTTTCTCGACATATCCTTTGTCAACAATATCTCTATGAAGTCTTGAAACATTATTGTTCACAAAAGATGGCGACACCATCAACACCGCATGTCGCACTTCTTCTATCTCAATAAATTTCCTTATAACATGGTCTTCGATTGTCATTCCGTTGCTATTGGCCTTTACGCAAAATGGCAAATCGCTTACCAATGTGTCAATATCATCGTATAATCCATAACAATAGCTATCTAAAGCATTGCCTCTGTCACACCTCTTTGTGCCATACAGAGTGCTGAGCTTTATGTCCGATAGAACTTTAATGCGATTGTCGATTTCCATTCCCCAAAAAGTAACATTTTTCATTTCTGGCTGAAAGGCAATGCCACACATTCCGGCACAGGGGTCAAGTACATTGCTGCTGCCGAATAGTTGAACAAAATGTGCCATAAGGCTCGATATTTCATATGGAGTGGTGTGTTCCTCACCAATTTTATCTATTGAGAAATAGTAATCAATGATAAAGTTGACAATGTTGCCATAATTTTCATTCCAAAACCGGGTGTCGTTGACCGCAAGATTGTATATCAAACTTACATCAACGCTTTTCACAAGCTCACACTCATCGTCATATTCATAAGAAATTTCATCGTCCCATCGGAAGTCTGAAATCTGTACTTTCTTACCTTCGACCTTACATTTAACATCACTGTCAACTTTGATTATATGTACAGCTACAAGATACCAAAATACTTTTTCGGTATCCCTTTCATATATATTGTCAAAGATTTCCTTAATTTCGTTTTTTACTGCATTGAGTTTCTTTTCTTCAATATTCATAGATTTCCGATTTAAAACGTTCAACATTCAAATTATCGGCTGCAAAATTACTCCCCCTCTTTACATCGAGCTTGCAATGCGGAATATTTTTTTGCCGTTTCGAAGATTTTTTCCGCAAAATCACGGCGAATCCAGTCGGGAGAGAGTATCTCAACGTCGGGACCGAAGGAGAAGAGTTTCTGCTGCAACTCCTTGTTGGGGAGCACACGTATGACTATCTCGTAGTCTGCCTCGCTCACTGTCTGCTGAGATGGGTGAAGGGGCTTCGACACGACGTAGGGGAATCGGCTCGGGGTGAAGCGAAGATGGATTTCCTCCACCTTGCGCTCTTCCTCACGGGTCACGCCGATGATGTCGCGGAAGTATTCGTCGAAGTCGTATTGCGTGTTGCGGATGAATTTCTCTTTCGAGAGCGACACCTTCGTCATCCTGTCCAATGCCAATGGATATACATTATTATATTCATTGTCAAGCCCAAGGAGATACCACCGGCTATTGTATTGCTTCACGTAATAGGGATGGATGGTCTTTCGGAGCGAATTGCCTTTGTATGAATGGTATTCTATGTCGAGGCACTTACGATGCACTGCGGCATCCACTACCAACGAAAGATGTTCGAGTCCAGTAAGTCGGGCGTTCTGCTCGAAGGATATCACCTTGTCAGCGTTGCCGTGCAAGCCCTTGCGGGTCTTCAGGCGGGCGATGGTTTCCTCAACCCATCCCATCGAGGGGATGCCCCTGAACTTGTCGAAGAGCATAATCAGCTGCTCCACCTCTTCGTCGTCGATGTTGTCGGAGAAGAGTTCGAAGTCGGGGTCTGCATAGCGGTAATAGCACGAGTTGTCGGGATTGCGGTACATACGTATAGGAGCATTGAACGACATACGATCTTGCAAGTCGGAGAGATCCTTGCGTATTGTGCGCGTAGATATAGCAGTGCCGTAAAGGTCGAGAAACGACTCATTTACGGCATCGGTCAAATCGTCGATGCTATACATCCTGCTGAAGTCCTTCAGACATCTGTCGAGAATCCTATATCTTAGTTGTGCATTCTTGTTTGCTGACATAGAGTTGTTTTCTTGAATACAATTATTGGTTTTTGGTCAAAACAATAACACCCCAACTGTCACTTGTGAGGGTGACAGAAGGGGTGTCGGGGTTTGGCTTTATTTTGAAGGATTTTTTGCCTATGTAGAGATAGTTGTCCGAAATATTGTACGGAAAGGTGGCGAGCGTGACATCTGTTGTCTCGCCGGGATAGGATGCGGGATAAACGAGGTCATAACGATGGAAGCGGAGGGAATCGCGCGAAATCTCCAATCGTGATCCTTCCCAAGCTATGTCGGCAGTGAACGAGCCGACGGGAATTACTGCCGACTCTATGTTCCAGTCGCCAAGGAGCTGAGCTTGCGACACAGCCTTGGTTGTGGTAGGAGCTGGATTATCTAAGAGGGCATCTGACTTTTCGCAGCTAATGAGTGCGAAGAGTGCAGGAAGAAATAAGAAAATTAAATACCTATAAAGCGAATGGGGGGGGTAAATCGTTGAGTGTCAGACAAATAGCCCGACATCAACTTGTTGCTGATATGATAATTTAATATTCTCATCATGTCTTTTGTTATTATTTCTCTGCAAAAATACAACTTTTTCGGAAAAGATGCAAGAAAATCCAAGAAAATTTTGCAGATTAAGATTTATTTATTACTTTTGCAGTGATATTATCAAAAAAATCCAATTTTGACAGAAAGAAAATGACACTGAGAGGAAAACTTATTGATATTGCCTTGGAATGGCAAGAGTCTTTTGGAGTTGCACCGTCAATTACAAGTGCAATTTCAGAATATGATGCAGCGATGCTTATTGGAATGGTGCCAAAAGCTTCTAATTACGAATGGGATAAACTTATTTGGATTCTATATGATAAAGAATATATAATACAAGAAGCATGGGAATGGAGTGTGCAGGACTACAAATTAGCTTTTGACAGTAAAAAAAGGCTCTCTCCTGATGATTACAGAAAAGGAAAATGCCTTTATAAACTAAAAGATAATTTATGTTCATAGGAACATAGATATTGGGTTCATAGGGACAGATTCATTTTGTCATTAAAAAGTTGCACCTGTCCCTATGATTCTGTATCATTCTTTTGAAATCTCGTCGATGATATGTCTTACATCCACCTCGGGCATACCTGTAGCAATGGCAATAATATCCACCGACGCGCCGGAAGCCAACAATCTTCGGATTGTTTCTTTTTTCTCATTCGCACGTCCTTCCATACGTCCTTCCATACGTCCTTCCATACGTCCTTCCATACGTCCTTCGGCAAGTCCTTCCAGCCTCACGCCCTCAAACACGCTGATGGTGTCGCGGTATTTCTTGAGTGCCTCGTCGTATTGTAGGCGTTCGGCACGCGTCATGCCGCTCACGTCGGCTATGCTCTCGAGTTTCTGGAAAACGGCACTCTGAGCCGCCCAAGGTAATCTATTCAATGTTTCCATATTCTTTAATAAATAAATCCAACGTTCTACTTGATTCTCACATTCGTCCGCCTCCTTCGTGAACAACGGGAGTTGGAGAAATATCATCCGCAGCTTGTCGGAGAACTGCTCTGTAGTGCCCTTCTCTGCCAAGACGACATCCGTGCGGAACTGCTTCTTGAAATCCAGCGGACTGAAATTCAGGAATGCCACAAGATATACAGAGTCTATCGCATAGTTCCATGCCGAACCTCGCTCGCCCTGACGGGCTATCGACTCCGATACATAGTATATACTCCTGTTCTTGAAGAATGGCTGCGACTTGTTTTGCATCTCTACAATTATCTTCTCGCCATCGTCGGTCTCGCAATATATGTCGTAGATCAGCGACCTGTCTTCCTCAAACAGGGCGGGTTGCTCCTTGTCGAGGAATGTCAGGTTGGCGATGTGCTTCTCTCCCTCAAACAGACTGTTGAGGAAGTCAAGCAGCAGAGGTTTCGACAGCTCTTGCCCGAAGATTCTCTTGAAACCGACGTCGGTGAAAGGATTAATGTATTTTGCCATATCTTATATTTCTTTATTTCGCTGCAAAAATACGAAGTTTTT
>JBJEAY010000778.1:0-4607 GCA_051869575.1 Prevotella sp.
AGGAAGTGTAGTGATACTGTATCCTGGGGTGTTTTTTTTATCTATTTTAATACTTATCTTGGATAGAAACACTGTATTTTTTTGCTTGTTTCACAAAAAAATCGTAACTTTGCAGCCGAAAAGTAGTTTTAGCTAAAATTATGATTGGAAAGAAAAGAAGATGGCATGCCTTGCCAGGACAACCGCTGACTGATATGGACAAGCGGATTATAGAATTGGAAAAACGCGGAAAGCTCGTTCCCACGCGCGACCTGATTAAGACTCCCGAACAGATTGAGGGCATCAGGCGAAGCGGTGTGGTGAACACTGGTGTGCTCGACGAGGTTGCCAAGAATATTCATGCGGGAATGACTACCCTCGAAATCGACAAAATATGCTATGACTATTGCACAAGTCATGGTGCCACGCCTGCAAGTTTAGGTTATGAGGGTTTTCCCAAGAGCGTGTGCACGAGTATCAACGAGGTGGTGTGCCATGGTATTCCCAAGGAGGAGGATGTGTTGCAAGAGGGCGACATCGTGAATGTGGATTTCACCACCATCCTCGACGGATATTATGCCGATGCCTCGCGTATGTTTATCATCGGCAAGACAACTCCCGAGAAGGAGCAGTTGGTGAGAGTGGCTAAGGAGTGCCTCGAAGTGGGAGCTGAGGCAGCCAAACCATGGGGATATGTGGGCGACATCGGTCATGCAGTGCAGAAGCATGCAGAGAAATATGGCTATGGTGTGGTGAGAGACCTCACGGGGCATGGCGTGGGATTGCATTTTCACGAGGATCCCGAGGTGTCGCACGTAGGACACAGAAATACAGGCATGCTGCTCGTTCCGGGAATGGTGTTCACCATCGAACCGATGATCAACCAGGGCACATGGAAGGTGTTTATCGATGCCGACGACGAATATGGTTGGGAGGTTATCACTGGCGACGAATTGCCAAGTGCACAATGGGAGCACACGTTCCTCATGACCGAACATGGAGTGGAAATCTTGACTTATTAATATATATATAATAAGGTGAGAATGGAAGAGAAGAAAGATATTTATATCCTCGGAATAGAGAGCAGTTGCGACGACACGTCGGCTGCCGTATTGCGCAATGGCGTGCTGCTGAGCAATGTCACTGCCAGTCAGGATGTGCACAAGGCATACGGTGGAGTGGTGCCAGAACTGGCTTCGAGGGCGCATCAGCAGAATGTCGTGCCCGTGGTTGACCAAGCTATCAAGAAGGCTGGTATCACCAAAGAACAACTGTCGGCTGTGGCTTTCACCCGAGGTCCTGGATTGATGGGCTCGCTGCTCGTGGGAGTGAGCTTTGCCAAGGGCTTTGCCCGTGCCCTCGGTATTCCGCTTATCGATGTCAACCATCTTCAGGGGCATGTGATGGCGCATTTCATCAAGGAGAGCAACGACGACATGTCGGCACCCCCGCTGCCGTTCCTCTGTCTGTTGGTGAGCGGAGGCAACTCGCAGATTGTCAAGGTGAATGCCTACAACGACATGGAAGTGCTCGGACAGACAATCGACGATGCCGCCGGAGAGGCTATCGACAAATGCTCGAAGGTGATGGGGCTTGGCTATCCCGGAGGGCCGATTATCGACCGTCTGGCTCGCCAGGGTAATCCCCATGCTTATAAGTTTGCTGAGCCTCAGATACCCGACCTCAACTACAGTTTCAGCGGTCTCAAGACATCCTTCCTCTACAACATGAGAGACTGGGTGGCTGAGGATTCCGACTTCATCGAGAAGCATAAGGAGGATATTGCGGCAAGTCTTGAGTTTACCATCGTTGACATATTGATGAAAAAGCTGCGCAAGGCAGCCAAGCAGACACGCATCAAGCATGTGGCAGTGGCTGGTGGAGTGAGTGCCAACAACGGGCTTCGCAACGCATTCAAGGAACATGCAGAGAGATACGGCTGGACAATCTACATACCCAAGTTCAGCTACACCACCGACAATGCCGCCATGATAGGCATTACGGGATATTACAAGTATCTCGACGGGGAATTCTGCAATATCGATGCCCCCGCATTCTCAAAAGTGACATTCAAATAACTTAAAAACATAATACACAGATGGATTTTGAAAGCAAAATAACCAGCAGGGAGATTAGCCAACTGCTGTGGGAAAGAGAGATGACATTAGGTACGGCGGAAAGCTGTACGGGTGGACGTGTGGCCGAGGCAATAATTGCTGTGCCGGGAGCATCTAAGTATTTCAAGGGCGGCATAGTGTCTTATGCCGACGAGATAAAGGAGAGAATACTTGGGGTTGACAGACAACTCATTGAAGAGAAAACTGCCGTATGCGAAGATGTAGCCGTGGCAATGGTGAAGGGTGCATGCAAAGCTCTCAACACTGACTATGCTATCGCCGTCACTGGAATTGCAGGTCCCGGCGGAGGCACTGCCGAGATACCCGTGGGTACTATTTGGCTCGCTTGTGGCAATGAGGACAACGTGGCTACATGCCAACTGACCGAAGACAACGGGCGCGACAAGAATCTCTCTGAGGCCACTCATACGGCACTCGAAATGTTCCTTGAATTCCTAAAAGGTGAAGAAAAAGTCAGTGAGGACGACGTAGAGCCGCAAGGTGAGGTGAAATGGGGCTCAAATTGACCCAAAAACAGTCCCAAATCGAAAGAAATCTTAAAAAATCGCATAAAAGATTGATTTTTAGGAGTAAATATTTGGAGAATTCAAAAAAAGTCGCTACCTTTGCACCCTGTTTGGAATAAGTTAGTAAAAAGAAAAGAAAACTTAGATAGAAATGTCGAAGATTTGTCAGATTACAGGAAAGAAGGCACAGATAGGTTGCAATGTGTCTCACTCAAAGCATCGCACAAAGCGCAGCTTTGACGTAAACCTCTTCAGCAAGAAGTTCTACTATGTAGAGGAAGGTTGCTGGATTAGCTTGAAGATCAGCGCAGCTGGTCTGAGATTGATCAACAAGGTCGGACTTGATGCAGCTCTTAAGCAGGCTGTGTCAAAGGGCTTTTGTGAGTGGACAGACATTAAAGTTATAGGAGAATAAACAGAATGGCAAAGAAAGCAAAGGGCAATAGAGTACAGGTGATTCTGGAGTGCACTGAGATGAAGAACAGTGGCATGCCTGGTACAAGCCGTTACATTACGACAAAGAATCGTAAGAATACTCCTGAGAGAATGGAATTGATGAAGTACAACCCCATCTTGAAGAAGATGACACTTCACAAGGAAATCAAATAATAACTTTTTTAAATTTAGCATTTTAAGAAATGGCAAAGAAAGTTGTGGCTACCCTCCGCGATGGTTCTGCTACGGATGGTCGCTCTTATTCAAAGGTCATCAAGATGGTGAAGAGCCCTAAGACAGGCGCTTACATCTTTGACGAGAAGATGGTTCCTAACGAGCAGGTTAAGGAATTCTTCAAGTAATTGAAATCGTTATTCTATCAAATACAAGGCTGCAATGGATTAATCATTGCGGCCTTTTATTTTTCTTTCCATTATGGCCTTTTATGATACTATTATGAGTGGATTTTAAGCGAAATACGTGATATTTAATTGATTATTTGCACTTTTTGTAGGAAAAATACTTATTTCTCAAAAAAAAATTGTATTTTTGCAATCAAATTGTACAATTATGGGTATATTCGGCTTTTTCAACAAGAACAAAAAGGAGACCCTCGACAAGGGGTTGGAAAAAACAAAGACAAGCGTATTCGACAAACTGGCACGTGCTGTGGCTGGAAAGTCGAAGGTGGATGATGATGTGCTCGACAATCTCGAGGAGGTGCTCATCACAAGTGACGTGGGGGTGGATACCACATTGAAGATTATACGTCGTATCGAAGAACGTGTGGCTCGAGACAAATATGTGAGCACGTCAGAACTCAACGGCATACTAAGGCAGGAGATTGCTGCATTACTTTCGGAGAACAATACTGACGACAATGACAACTGGGACTTGCCTTCTGACCACAAACCATACGTCATCTTGGTTGTGGGAGTGAATGGAGTGGGCAAGACCACCACTATAGGCAAACTCGCCTATCAATTCAAGCAGGCGGGAAAAAAGGTATATCTCGGAGCTGCCGACACATTCCGTGCCGCTGCCGTGGAGCAGTTGTGTATCTGGGGCGAGAGGGTAGGAGTGACCGTAATCAAGCAGCAGATGGGTAGCGACCCTGCATCTGTGGCTTTCGACACCCTGAGCAGCGCCAAGGCAAATGGTGCCGATGTGGTGCTCATTGACACTGCCGGACGACTGCACAACAAGGTGGGATTGATGAACGAGCTGAAGAAGATTAAGGACGTGATGAAGAAGGTGTTGCCCGAGGCTCCCGACGAGGTTATGCTTGTGCTTGACGGTAGTACTGGACAGAACGCCTTTGAGCAGGCTAAGCAGTTCTCAGCTGTCACTCAGATAACATCTCTTGCCATCACCAAGCTCGACGGAACAGCCAAGGGAGGAGTGGTGATCGGTATTAGCGACCAACTCAAGGTGCCGGTGAAGTACATTGGTTTGGGAGAGAAGATGGAAGATCTGCAACTCTTCAACAAGAGCCAGTTTGTGGATTCTCTTTTCAAGGTGAACGAATAAGCGTACGAGGGTCGTAATG
>JBJEAY010000779.1:0-4596 GCA_051869575.1 Prevotella sp.
ATTTGTTATCCAGTTTCTGTCAATAGGCAACCCATTCCTCCGGGCTATACTGTCCGTTGCACCGGGGAGGCCTGTTGGTGTAGCCCCAATAGGCTGCTGAATGAACCGGGCTCCCTATCTGCTACGCTGGGGAGACTATCCGGGCCAGGTTGCCAGCTCAGTCCAGTGCACTCGCCAGTACAGCCCAGCGCGTCGGACAGAGCTGTCCGGCTCGCTGAGTAGAGCTGCCCGACCTCACCCGACAGTACTCCCCAGATTGTTCGCCAGTACTGGCCAGACCGTCGGAGAAGGCATTTTCTTGAGGGGACAATTACCCTAAAAAGAGACATACCACCCATTCTTTGTCGTAATAAAAAAAGTGATGAAATTAAGAGTTGAAAAATAGAAATATTTGTATACCTTTACCCTCAGTTACAACGAAGCCATGGGAGAACATACCGATCAACATAGATTTAGCCAATTGTATACGATGTATAATAGACGGTTTATTCATTTCGCGAAAACATACGTGGACGACGAGATGATGGCGGAAGACATTGTGGCCGACAGTATGATGTACTTTTGGGAGAATCGTCATAAGGTTGATGCCCAGTCGAACGTTCCAGCTTATGTATTGACTGTCATTAAACATAAGTGTTTGGATCATTTGCGTCAAATGCGTGTCAGGGAAGATTATGAATCGTATGTAAAAACGGAAGAATTCTATAAGCAGAATGTCCGGATTACCACTTTGGAAGCTTGTAATCCGGAACGTATCTTTTCTCGGGAACTACAGGAGTTGGTGAATAAGACCCTGATGACTCTTCCTCCTCAAACCCGCGAAATTTTCATTCGGAGTCGATATCGTGACCAAAGCCATAAGGAGATAGCCGAAGCATTAGGATTGTCAACCAAATCTGTAGAGTTTCATATAACCAAAGCCTTGAAAGTGATGCGTGTAACCTTGAAAGATTACTTGCCACTTTTCCTGTTTGGATTTTAAAAATCATCTTTTGAAAAAAAAGTTCTCTTTTTCATTAGGGATCATACCGTTTCAAACGCTTTATAGGCAGCAAGCATGATAAATCAGAAAACTATCAATTATATAATTATGAGTCAAAACAACTTTAGAGGAATAATATGGGCTTTTGTGCTATATGCGTGTGGCATTACAGCGTGGGCAACGTCACCAGCACAATCTGACACGCTATCCTTCGACAGAGCTTTCTGGGTGACTTCAATGACGCAAATTGCCGAACCGGTGTTGAGCAATCTTAGCCAAGGAAAATTGCGAGCCAATATGCCCTACGAGTCGAAAGATGCAAGCAGAGTGAAATTCGCTCATTTGGAGGCTGTAGGTCGGCTTATCTGTGGAATATCGCCATGGCTCGAACTGGGACCAGATAACACTCCGGAGGGTAAGTTGCGAGAAAAGTACATTAAAATGGCAGTAAAAGGACTTGAATATGCTGTGGATCCAGAGAGTCCAGACTATCTGAATTTTGGCGAACCATATCAACCTCTGGTGGATGCTGCGTTTCTTGCACAAGGTTTGCTGCGAGCCCCCAAGCAACTATGGGGCAATATGAACGAAGTAACCCGCCAAAACATGATTACCGAACTCAAGCGAAGCCGCAACATAAAACCGTGGGAGAACAACTGGCTCCTTTTTGCCTCCATCATTGAAGCATCGTTGCTTGAATTCACCGGCGAGTGCGACATCGAACGGTTAATGTACGGCGTGAACCGATTCCGTGACGAGTGGTATAAAGGCGATGCCCTTTATGGTGACGGACCAGCCTTCCACATGGACTATTACAACAGTTTTGTTATACAACCGATGCTCACCGATGTGCTGCGAGTGATGAAGCACCACGGCATCGACGACGGAGGCTTTCTTGCCATTCAGGAGCAGCGTCTGTCCCGCTATGCAGAGCAGTTGGAGCGTTTCATCTCACCCGAAGGTACATATCCTGTGGTAGGTCGCTCGATTGTGTATCGGTTTGGGGCTTTTCATGCCTTGGCACAAGCAAGTCTGCTTCATTTACTTCCACAAAGAGTCAGTCCAGAGCAAGTGCGCTGTGCCCTTACGGCTGTAATCAAAAACCAACTGTCGGCCAAAGGCACTTTCGATTCCGATGGATGGCTATGCTTAGGGTTTGCAGGCAGTCAGCCCGACTTGGCAGAATCGTATATCAACACAGGGAGTCTGTATCTCTGTACGGTGGGAATGTTGGCTTTGGGATTGCCTGCCGACGATCGCTTCTGGTCAGCTCCGGCATCTGATTGGACAAGCCGTAAAGCATGGTACGGAATGAATTTGCCTGCCGACAAAGCGATCAAATAAAACTTCAGTTTCTGTCAAATATTAAAATCACCACATTGAAATACTCATTATGGATCAATATCTTAAAAAATCAATTGCACTCTGTTTGTCAGCGATGATTTGTTGTTGCACCTTATCGGCAAAGGAGTCGATGAAAAGCGTGATTGACCGCGGGCTGAACCGCGCATGCGAGCAGTCGTTACTTATGGCAATGGAATTGGAACACAAAGAGGGACAATTACCACAAACATTTAAAGACGGGAAACTCAAAACCAGCGATTACAGTTGGTGGTGCAGCGGTTTTTTCCCTGGTGTATTATGGTATCTTTACGAGGCAACGGAGCTGCCTCAACTGAAGGAGTATGCAGAACTATACACCAACCGCCTCGAAAGAGTGAAGAATATCACTTACAGCCACGACCTCGGATTTATGTTATATTGCAGTTATGGTAACGGTTGGCGTCTGACTCACAATCCTGCCTACCGCGACGTAATGCTCGAAGGAGCTCGCTCACTGACGACACGCTACAGAACCAACATTGGACTTATCCGCTCGTGGGATTTCAATCGAGCAAAGTGGCAATATCCTGTTATCATTGATAATATGATGAATTTGGAGTTCCTACTTTGGGCTGCAAGCGAAGGCAAAGAGCCACGCTATCGAGATATGGCTATTTCACATGCCGACAAAACTTTGGAGCACCACTTCCGCCCCGACTTCAGTTGCTATCATGTGGTTTCGTACGATACCTTAATGGCATTGCCGCACATTAAACAAACTCATCAAGGCTATGCCGATTCATCGGCGTGGGCAAGAGGTCAGACGTGGGCATTATACGGTTACACAATGATGTATCGTGAAACCCACTTGCAACGCTATCTGCAACAGGCTTGCAAGGTGGCAGAATATCTGATGAACCATCCCCGCATGCCTAAAGACAAAATTCCGTATTGGGATTTTGATGACCCTGCCATTCCCAATGTGCCACGCGATGCCTCGTCTGCCGCTGTGATGGCTTCGGCGTTAATCGACTTGTCGCAACTTGTCGGTGGTAAATTCGGCAAAAAATGTCTCAATTACGCCCAACAGCAAATCCGATCGCTTTCGTCCGACAATTATTTGGCGCAACCGGGCACCAATGGCAACTTTATCCTTATGCACAGTACCGGTAACAAACCGGGCAACAGCGAGATTGATGTGCCGTTGAGTTATGCTGATTATTATTATGTAGAGGCGTTGCTCCGTTTAAAACATCTGCTCAATCCGACAAAATAAATGCTGCTTATTCTTGAAAAAAGTTCTCTTTTCCGTTAGGGATCATCTCGATTCAAACGCTATATAGGTAGAAAGCATGATAAGATGGATAAGAAAACTTTATATAAATACTTTGAAGGCATAGCTTCTCCAGAAGAGGAAGCTATGGTTCACAGTTGGCTGAATGCCTCTCCTGCAAACAAAGAGACATTGTTGAAGGAGCGTGAATTCTTCGATGTGATGATTCTGTCAGGATTTACAGAAGAAAAAACAGAGATCCGGAAAGCTGTTTTTTTCCATCCATGGATGAAAGAGATACTGAAAATCGCGGCAATAGTGGCTGTGACTATAACCTGTGGTCTGTATTTCTATCAGGCAGAGAAGAAAGAACAGTTGGCTGCTGTGAATACGATAACAGTTCCAGCTGGGCAGCGAGTAAATGTGACATTGTCGGATGGGACGACTGTTTGGCTGAATGCTCGCTCAGAGCTGGTTTATCCGGCCGTATTTTCCGGCACGAAACGCGAAGTAAGATTGGAAGGAGAAGGTTACTTTGATGTGAAACATGATCAGAAATCACCTTTTATCGTTCATACACAACAATTTGACATTGAGGTATTGGGAACTAAGTTCAATGTGGAGGCTTATTCAGATGCAGACGAGTTTATAACCTCTTTGATGGAGGGTTCTGTGAAAGTGACAGACCTGTCGGCCGTATCGCATCCTGTCTTCTTGAAGCCGAATCAAGAGGTATATTTGAAAGACGGACAGTTGCAGGTATCATCCATTGATGATTACGATCATTTCCGTTGGCGAGATGGATTGGTTTGTTTTAATGACATCGCTTTCCATGAGCTGATGAAGCGTTTTGAGAAGTGTTATGGAATATCAATTATATTAGAAAACAAGCATTTGGAAGATTATACGTGTAGTGGTAAATTCCGGATTTCAGACGGTTTGGATAATGCATTACGTATTTTGCAGAAGAATGCCAAATATACATTCGAAAGGAATGAGGAGAACACAATTGTTTATA
>JBJEAY010000780.1:0-4588 GCA_051869575.1 Prevotella sp.
CTTCTAATATTTACGACAAAGATAAGCAAAATATTCGATATAGCGGCATTTTCTTCAAAAAAAAACATTAAAAAATCAAATTTAGTGTCTTTTCCTTGCTTTTTCTCGCTGAAAATTGCTAATTTTGCACAAAAATTTGTGAATTTATAGTTATACATATTATAAACATTAAAGAAATTATGGAAAAAAGTGCTTTGCAAATTGCGAGAGCTGCCTATCAGCCAAAGTTGCCGAAGGCTCTTCAGGGTGCAGTGAAAATCAAGGAAGGTGCGCCCACCCAGAGTGTAGATAACCAGGAAGACATCAAGAAGCTCTTCCCGAATACCTACGGTATGCCTATCATCGAGTTTGAGCCCGCACAGAGCGAGAACAACTCTAAGATCAATGTAGGTGTAATCCTCAGCGGCGGTCAGGCTCCTGGCGGTCACAACGTGATCACCGGTCTGTTCGACCAGATCAAGCGTCTCAACCCCGAGAACCGTCTCTTCGGTTTCATCCTCGGTCCTGGTGGTTTTGTTGACCACAACTACAAGGAACTCACCAAGGAGGTTATCGACGAATATCGCAACACCGGCGGTTTTGACATGATTGGCTCTGGACGTACCAAGCTGGAGAAGGTAGAACAGTTTGAGAAGGGACTTGAGATTGCACGCGAGCTCAACCTCTCGGCTATCGTTATCATCGGTGGTGACGACTCTAACACCAACGCCTGTGTGCTTGCCGAGTACTATGCCGCAAAGAACTACGGCATTCAGGTGATCGGTTGCCCGAAGACTATCGACGGCGACTTGAAGAACGAGCAGATTGAGACCTCATTCGGTTTCGACACAGCTTGCAAGACCTATTCAGAACTTATCGGTAACATTGAGCGCGACTGCAACTCGGCACGCAAGTACTGGCACTTCATCAAGGTGATGGGCCGTTCGGCAAGCCACATTGCCCTTGAGTGCGCACTCCAGTGCCAGCCCAACGTATGCCTCGTGAGCGAGGAGGTTGAGCAGAAGGACATGACCCTTAACCAGATTGTTGACGATCTCTGCAAGGTTATCGCAAAGCGTGCCGAGGACGGCAACAACTTCGGTACAGTTATCGTGCCTGAGGGACTCATCGAGTTCATCCCCGCCATCGGTCGCCTTATCCAGGAGCTCAACGACCTGCTCGCAGCTCATGGTGCCGACTATAAGGACCTCGACAAGGACGCTCAGCGCAAGTATATCATCGAGCACCTCTCAAAGGAGAATGCCGCCACATTCGAGACACTGCCCGCAGACGTGGCACGTCAGCTGTCACTCGACCGCGACCCGCACGGAAACGTACAGGTATCGCTCATCGAGACCGAGAAGCTCCTCTCAGCTATGTGCGAGGCTCGTTTGGCTGAGATGAAGAAGGAAGGCAAGTATGTTGGTAAGTTTGCCGCACAGCACCACTTCTTCGGATATGAGGGACGTTGTGCCGCTCCTTCAAACTTCGACGCCGACTACTGCTATGCCCTCGGAACAAGTGCCGCCCAGCTCATCGCCAACGGCAAGACTGGTTATATGGCCATCGTGAAGAACACTACAGCTCCTGCTGACCAGTGGATTGCAGGTGGTGTGCCTATCACAATGATGATGAACATGGAGCGCCGCAATGGTGAGATGAAGCCTGTTATCCGCAAGGCTCTTGTAGAACTTGATGGTGCGCCCTTCAAGGAGTTTGCATCCAAGCGTGACATTTGGGCTCGCGAGACTGCATACGTATATCCAGGTCCTATCCAGTATTGGGGACCGACAGAGGTTTGCGACCAGCCTACCAAGACTCTCGCTCTCGAACAAGCATAATAGCGCGTATGCCTCAGAAAACACGTAAAAATAGATACACAAGTACAGTACGCCGGAAACGTCCCGGCGTACTTTTACGTGTTTTACAGAAAATGCCGGGATGGGCATGGTGGCTCGGAGGCAGTGTGGTTGTTCTGCTATATGTCTATTTCTTCTATTATTTCTTTGTATCGCCATTCGGATTCCGTTGGCGTGCCTTATACGGTGATGTGTCCTATCCCGAGGGGTATGAGATACATGGCATCGACATAAGCCATTATCAGGGAGAGATAGACTGGGAAACGCTCAAGAACAACGGAATGATAGAGAAATGCCCGGTGCGTTTCGTGATGATAAAAGCCACCGAAGGATCGAGTAAGATTGACGATAATTTCATCGACAATTTCTACAATGCACGCGAGTATGGGTTTATTCGTGGAGCATATCATTTCTTTAGCATTTATTCAACAGCCGAGGCGCAAGCCAATTATTTCATCAAGAACGTGAAACTTGAGGCAGGTGATCTTCCGCCAGTGCTCGACGTGGAGCATAAGCCAAAGAATCAGAGCGACGAGGAATTCAAGAAGAGTGTGCTCACATGGCTTGAGATAGTGGAGGAGGAATATGGTGTCAAACCAATCATCTACACCTATTACAAGTTTAAGATGAAATATCTCAGCGACAAGATTTTCGACGACTATCCATATTGGATAGCCCATTATTACGTGGATAAGGTGGAATACAAAGGCCAATGGAAATTCTGGCAGCATACCGACTGCGGTAAGTTGCCGGGAATAAAAGGCTATGTGGATTTCAACATATACAACGGCAGTTACTACGACCTGCGTCGTCTCACTATTCAGAAGTAAAGACAAGGCAATGCCATTCGCCCTCGTTGTGATGTGACTCAAGGGCAAGTGCCAATTCCTCTGCCTTTGCTGTAAGTTTGTTTACGTCCTCAGCATAGAATCCGCTGATAATGAGTTTTGCGCCTTTCTTCATCAGCGGTCGCCATATCGGCATGTCGGCGATGAGGATGTTGCGGTTGATGTTGGCGAGAATAATGTCAAACGACATTGATGAATCGAGTATGGCGGCATCCCCCAATCGGGCATCGTAGGAGTCGCCCACACCATTAATCACCGCATTATGGCGGGCATTGTCGGCACTCCATTCGTCGATGTCATAACCCACCACTTTTTCCGCCCCGTACTTTAGGGCAATAATTCCCAAGATACCCGTTCCGCAACCGCAGTCAAGCAGACTCTTTCCCTCAGGATTGGCTTCGATGAGCTGTCGCGCCACCATCTTTGTCGTGTCGTGCGTACCAGTGCCAAATGCCAATTTGGCATCAATCTCCACCATGGTCTTTGCAGGTGTGTCGGGCATGTGTCGTCCGTCGTGCACCACACAGTCGTCGGTGATGAAGATTGGCGAGAAGCCCTCGTTTTCCCATTGCTCGTTCCAGTCGCGGTATTCCGCCTCGCGGGTGACGTGTGTTATCGTCATATCCTCGAATGGGAAATCTCCGATAATCTGTTTAAGGGCCTCTTCGTCATACAAATCCTGCTGTATATATCCTTTCAGTCCGCAGTCGGTTTCCTCGAATGACTCATATCCCGCCTCGCCGGCCATGGCAGCCAGCAAGTCGCAAGAGTCCTGCATGAGGGCATCGTTTCCCTTGATGGTGAATTCAGTCTCGTAGTATTTCATATCTTATTCTTCTATATGTGACAGAGAGTGGGCGAATGACGTGAAGAAGTTGGTGACGGTCTCACTGGGATAGTATCTGAAGAATCGCCTGCTGTGGTTGATGTGCCACATCATTGCGCTCTTGTTGTAGGTGCTTACGAACACATTCTTGCCTTGGGTGAAATACCAGTCGTAGGTGTGGTTGCCCTTGAGGTTGAAGATGTCGCGCGTCACTGCCGAGATGTCGTCTTTCTTATCGGGACGCATAAATGGTATCTCGTCTTTTGAGAAATTCATGATACCGGTGAGCAGTGCCCCCTCCAGTTGTGCCATATCGCCCATGTGCAGTTTGTCAATCCATTGCTGCAGTTTGATGAAATCCACTTTGTCGCCAATCTTTCTCAGAATCATTCCCAATTCAATAATCTGTTTCAGGCTCACTCCGTCATTAAGTATATACTTGGCTATGCGCACCATGGTATATAGCAGGTTGAGGGTAGGGGGCAGGGTTTCTATCTTCTGACCGTCAATATATATATAGGTGGAGTCGCAGCATCGTATTTCCTGATTGACGATCGACTGCAAGCTCCTGTTGAGGAAAGCGTTGGTGAGTCGCACCATTCGATGATGGTGTTCCACCTTCATTCCCTTCCATGTATATTGCATTACACCCTTTTCTGTTGTTGTCTCCTTGTCGCAATTACCCTTAGCCCAGTCGTCAGCCTTTTTTCTTTGCGGGTCGAGAGGGAAGAAGATGTCACAATCGCCGCTTGTGCGGTGCAATGGTCTGTCGTATAGAGTGGCAATAGCCTGTCCTTTCAGTAGGATAGGGCGTGTGCTCCTGTGGTTGAGCTCTTCAAAGAGTCTTGCTGTCAATATGTTTGCTTGCCTGCTTTTTTCCTCAGTCTCGCTCACTAACCTTCTCCAGGTCTCCTTTTGTTCATTGGATAGATTGACGAAGAATTCACCATCACGACTTCTTATTCCGTCATACACGAGAGCTGCCACTCCGTGCATGAGAGACATCTGATAGAGCCGCTCCCACTTCCATTGCGACATCGGTTCTATAGGTGTGTCGTCACCAAATGTACCGCTTC
>JBJEAY010000781.1:0-4586 GCA_051869575.1 Prevotella sp.
ACGCTCGCTACCGTTTACAAGAATGTCAACACGCTTGTCGTGGAAGAACTCGATGTTACCGGCGATGAGACCGCCAAGAATTCCGTAGTCGATACCGATGTTGGTCTTCTTCACCTTCTCCCAGTGAATGTCGGTGTTACCTACAATACTTTCCCTATACCATGTATAAGGTGACTTGCCCTGGTTGACATCGAGATAAGAGGCGCCATTCTGTCCACCTCCCATAGCCCACTGTGTCTGATAGAGGAATCGCTCTCCTACGTTATCGTCACCGATTTCACCATAAGAGGCACGAATCTTGAGCATGTCGATAATCTTATTGTCGCGGAACCACTTCATGAATGGTTCATCGGAAATCATCCATCCTACAGCTCCCGACTGGAAGAATGCGAAGCGGTTGTCTGAAGAGAACTTCTCCGAACCGTTGTATGCACCGTTATACTCTACGAAGTAGCGAGTATTCCAGTCGTAAGTTGCACGGAACACCCAGTCCTCACGATAAGAGGGAATCATAGAACCAGTGGCATATTCCTGACGGCCCCATAGTCCCATGGCTGTCACGTTGTGCTTGCCAAACTGGCGTGCCCAGTTGAGCTGAAGTTGGTAGTTGAGATTGCGCTGGGTCCTCCGGTTGTCAACTTCACCTCCTTGTATGGTCCATTTGTTTCCTACGGCATAGTCGTAGTGGTCGTATGCCTCGTAAGACTGCTTGTATGAAATAGCACCTGTCTCGGGATCAATCCACTTGAGCTGCACCGGTGTGTAAAGGTCGTTGATACCGCGGTTTTTCTCTACGAACACGTTGTCCCATGAAATCATACCACGCAGGTTAAGTCCCTTGGTGATGAAGTCGAGTTTCTGCTCAAGCACGAAGTCGGTGTTCAGACGGGTTGTCGTAACAGTCTGCTGACCACCTGTTGCGATGTTCTGTGCAGAGTTGGTCACGTTGGTGCCGTGAGGCAGATAACCCCAAGAACCATCTGCATAAAGAGGTACAAACACGTCAGGACCGATGTTATATACACCCGACCACTGCTGAGAGATCTGCCAGTCGCTGTTCACGCTGTTGCTCCAGGGCGACTTACGTGTAGCGTTAGAGCCAGAGAGGTTAACCTTGAACACTGTTGTCTTTGTCACGTTGAAGTCGAGGTTCGAACGGAAGTTGATGCGGTTGTATGCATAACCCGTGTTATAGTTACGTCCGCTCGGGAACTCGCGATAAAGGTCACCTTCGCTTACGAAGTCAACAGCTGCGAAATACTTCACGAACTTTGTACCACCTGCCACGTTGATGTTGGCATTATATGACATGGTGTAGTCCTTGAACAGGGCATTCTGCCAGTCAACGTTGGGATAACGCTCTGAATAGAGGTTGCCGAACTCGTCAACCTTACCATCCTGATTGCGATAGTTCTGTATGAAGCTCATTGGCTTCATATACTGTGCAAAGTTGTCGGGAGCAAGGTTCAACTCGTGCTCGATAGCAGTGTTACGTGCTATCATGCCATCGTAAGAGTCCAACTTATCCGGCAGCTTCGAAGGTATCTTCATAACGGCATTTGCCGAAACGCTAATCTGAGCCTTGCCTTCCTGTCCACGCTTGGTGGTGATAAGGATAACACCGTTGGCACCCTTCACACCATAGACGGCAGTAGCAGAGGCATCCTTCAACACTGAGATTGTGGCTACCGACTGCATTTCCACCGAACTCATCGGACGCTCGATACCATCCACAAGTACAAGAGGGGCGGAGTTGTTCCATGACGATGCACCACGGATGACAATCTGAGGTTCCTCCTCACCAGGCATACCACTTGATGCGGTAGTTACCACACCAGGGAGGTTACCGGTCAGGGCTGCACCGAGGTCGCTGATACCAGCGGCACGCTCGAGCACCTTACCTGTGGTCTGGGTGATGGCACCCACCACTGAGGCCTTCTTCTGCTGACCATAACCTACGACTACCACTTCCTGAAGTTGGTTGTCCTCGGCGAGGGCCACGTTAAACACTCTTTTCTTGCCCACCTTGATTTCCTTTGAAATCATACCGACGTAGCTGACCACGATGGTCGAGCTTTCCGAAGGCACGTTGAGCTTGAACTCTCCACTTAGGTCAGACACGGTACCTATCGCCGTGTTGCCCTTGACGAAAACAGATGCACCGATAAGCTCTTCTCCGGCGGAATCCATTACCTTACCGGATATGGCAATCTTCTGGGCGAATGAGCCAAGACAAATCGCCATCAGCATGAGCAGTGTGGTGACTGTTCTCTTCACTGTAGGTTTTTTTTGCTTCATTGTTACTATTAATTAAGATTCATACGTTAGATTGTTGATGAATAATCAATTTGCGGCTGCAAAGGTATAACTATTTCATTAAATAATGTTACAGAAATGTTACACATACTTTATTTCATGTTACATACCTTAATTTTTGTTGCCTTCCCGCTTCGCCTTACCTCTTTATATATATAGGGTGCACGCGTGGGACAACTTATTTCCATACCTTGCAGATTATAGTATTTTCGGCTGATCACGTCGTCGTTGTCGGCATCTATGCCCTCAATGGCTGAAGTGTTTTGAGCTTCATACCACTCCTTGTACCACTCAAAGCATGTGTAGGCGCAGCACTCTTCGTAGAGTCCTTTGTCCTTGGCGGCAGTGAAATTGGGGCGCACTGTGCCCGAAGTCAAATACTCGTCGATATCCACGAGGTCGTCGGTGGAGGTGAGGGTCATACCGATATTGCCATAGTGGTCGTGCACGGCTTTCCATGCATTGCCCCACTTGCTGGTGGAAGCAGTGCCCCATGTGCCGTAGTTGGGCAATACCCATTCGCCCCACTCGTTGTATTTGCCTTCGCCATCGGGATTCTCGGGACTCCAGTCAATCTCGGTCACCATGATGGGGTTGGTATCCACTACTGGCACTTGTGTATGAAACTGATTGATGAACGACTGATGATTGTATGACTTGTCGCTTGCTCCATACCATCCAGGATAGACATGCACGGCATATCCGAAGTTGTCCTCGGGGTCGGTGATAGGATATTGTGCATAGTTGTTATACCATGACTGCCATCCCGAACCAGGCACCCAGATTATTCCCTTGAATCCGTTCTCGCGGATGGCATCCACTATCGGTTGGAAAAAATCGCGCAGAGCCACCGAACTGTTCTTGTTGCCTTCGCTGTCATACACATCCACCGGCTCGTTGGCAAGCTCGATTGACACCCTGCCGGCATTGTCTTTAAGATAATTGGCAGCAGAAACCGTCGCCCAAACAGTCTGGAGATACGTCTGATAGGCATCGCCCACCTTTATATCATGCGGACATACGCCTGGTGGACGAAGGATAACATAAAGTCCATGGGCAAGCGCCTTCTTGACAATCTCGGAATAGAGCTTGTTCCAATACCTGATGAGTCGCGACTTGGAGAACTGACTGATATTGTGCTCACCACCGTCGCCCACCAAGGGCAGGTTAGGGTCGTTGGTCCAACAAGGATCAAGATGCAGACGGAACACGGTGCAATAGGCACCTTGCTCGTGGTCAGTGATAGCGGTGAAGAGTTTCTCGAAGTAGTCGAGACACGGCTGCACGTCCTCATCATTGTAGGCAGGTTTCCATCCCTGCCATCTCCATCCGTTGAAATAGCGGTTGGGGGTGTCCATCACTCCATGCAGAACGACCTTCTTCCCTTCGGGGTCAACAAGATGTTTGCCGCTCACCTTGAGGTCGGGCAGTTCGTTCTGTGAGAAGGCAGACAAATTAGTGAATAATACGGTTGCGACTAATAATAGCCGGCTTGCGATTGAATGACAATTCATACTTTGCGATTTATATTAGGTTTTCGGCTGCAAAATTACTCATTTCCGATGAAATGGGACTAATAAAATGTTACACGTACTTTGCCGAATGTTACAAATCGCTATATTTTCATCCCCAAACTAGTTTTTTTCTATGTCATAAGTAATATGACTTCGTCTGATAGTTCGATTCATACGCCCAAAGCCAATGAATTTCGTCGATAACCCTTCACCCTTCATAAATCGCTTGTAACAATGTGAATATCAATACGTTAGTTCTATGAAGGGTTGTCTCAACCCTTCATAACCCTTCACAACCCTTCATACCAATCGTTTAAACAATCCATAACGTCTGCAAAGGCTATCCATAACATCTTCGTCCGCTCTGTCACGAGGATGACAGGCGACTGCCATAAGGAGACAGAGCGCCTGTCGCCAGTTGACAGAGCGAGCACATATAGCTTCAACTTGCGCAAAGCATAACTTTAGCCAACCTAAAGCATAGCTTTAGCACATCTAAAGCATAGCTTTATATCAGCCGAGTCCTCGCCTTTCCATATATGAAGGGTTGATGAAGGGTTATGAAGGGTTGAGACAACCCTTCATAATGCAAACACACTGGCTATCAATGCATTATACCCTAAAAATGTAGGGTGAAGGGTTGACGGCAAAATTCTTCCGCACTCAGATTAAGATAAGATTCCCTGCATAGTTGTAGTTATACTTCCTCCATCCGAATCATGTCCCAACCGCAGAACTGGATAATGATTTTGTGGA
>JBJEAY010000782.1:0-4561 GCA_051869575.1 Prevotella sp.
ATCAGATCGAGAGTGGCATCGAGATACCCGTCGCCACTGTTGTCATACACACCGCTCAGCACGCCAATCTCATCGTCGTTGCGAGATATGCGCGCCTCTACCCTATGACGGTCTTCGCCATCCTGCAGATACACAAACTCGCTGCCGAGATTGCCCATTGGCATTCGCTCGTAGGCCATATTGCCCACTTGCATGTCGGATACGACCGATATCTGCTTGTCGGCATCCTGCATCAAGTGGAAGTCGCCATTCATCATTCCTGATATCAGCGGCATGAAAGGCATCACGGATGTCACCTGTTCGAGATTGAGGTGGTTGATGCTGACAGTGAGATCCTGAAGCATTGTCGGGTCAGTGTCGTCGCTATACACCTTGACACCGGTGCCGTCGTCGGCAATAAGGTCAACCTTTGCGCTCACCCTGTTGTCGCGCCCGAGGAACACGAAGTTGTCGTTGTTGAGATGGAATGTCCTGTATCCTATCAGCGGCTCGTATGGAGTGAGATGAACATTAATTCCGCTGTCGAGCATCTCAGCCATCACACCCATATCGAGTCCCTTGACGTCGTGCTTGTCAAAGAACTGAGCGTCGGCTCCAATACGGTTGCCGTCGAGATAACCGTTGACAATCGACTTGAAGACGAGTTGGGGATTGCGCTTGTTGTTCTGCACCGTCAATCGGAAGTTGACGCGCGATGAATCCTGTCGGATGAGGAATCTCATTGTGTCGATAGGAATACTGTCAACATTCATCTTGTATATATGTCCTCGTCCGCCCATTCCCCTTTGTGGAGACGAGCGGAATGTGACTGACATGTCTTGGAAATCAAATCCCTTGTATCTCAATATATTAGCCACAGGATTGTCGTTTCCACTCTTGATATTCAGTCGGAGTGTGGGCAGCAGTGCCCGCAACTCTTCCTCGTCGATAATCTTCTCCCTGTGTTGCTCGTCCACCTTGGCCATGAGTTTATCCACTTGTTTGAGCAGTGCCTCATAACCTCCGCGAGCACGGAAATCCAGTTGGAGATTACCGCTCGACGCCTTTGCCCATGTTGTGTCGGGCGAAGTGGAGAGGTCGAGCGACAAATCCTTCGGGCGATAAGTCTTCTTGTCAGTGCGCAGAGTCAAGTCGTTGACCAATGCCTGCAGACTATGCGTTTGCTTGATGTCGGAAGCTATATCCACATGAGCGCACATCGACGTGACGAAAGGCTTTTCCATGAGTCGCATGGCATAGAGGTCAGCCCAACGGAGGTCGGCAGCAAGTGTGGCAGCCACACGCTTTGTTGACATGAGCGCATCGAGCGAAATCGTTCCGTCGAGCAATTCGTTGTCGCTGGATAGAACGACATGACCAATGCCGTCGGCAAGTCGAGCCGTGAGAGTGGTGTTCTGAAGATTGAGATGACCATAGGATATGCCGTTGACCTTTGCCTCGGCAGTCATGCGAGTGCTGCGGTGGAGAGGATTGAATCCGCGTCCGTCCACCGTTAGATTGCAGTTGACAGTGCCAATGGAATCTTTTGGCATGAAATGTCGCACATTGACATTATTAATCTTAGCCGTGGCTGAATATGCAGCAGAGCGATGATTGTATTTGCCCTTGGCGGTTACAGTTCCACTACCCTCGGATATGCGCATCTCGGCCGAATACAGTTGGCGGTCGGCTTTCAAGTGGGCTGCCATCGTTATGCCCGAGGGAATACGGATATTTGAAGGCATTGGGGCGAGAGCCGTGAGAAAACCGATGTCGTAGGTCGTTCCCCGCAATCTCATTTCCGCCTTCATGCGATTGATGTCCATGGGGTTGGCGGCATATCCTTCGGCATTCAACTTGAATGCTGTGGGCAGATTGATGTCCAGTCCACTGATGCTGGCATGACGCATATTGCCATTGAGCGAGAGTCGCACCGACAGCGGATGATTGGGATAGCGACGGATAAACTGCTGCGGCATATCTCCTGCAAAGCGCATAATGTCCTGCTTGCCAAGTTCGGCAAACAGTCGAAGATACACTTTTCCGGGATTCTTCTCGTCGAAGGCATTGAGATCCATATCGCACTCCAGTTCGACGTTGGAGTCGGGAGTGGTGAGAGTCATTCGGGGCAAACTCACCTTCGTTGAGTCGAGCGTCACTCCTCCTTGAAGACTGCTCAACACTATGCCGCTTTTCTCCTTCATACTACACTCTACAATCTTCAATCGGGCATCGGGAGCGCAATATAGAATAGAATCAACAGACAAGCGTATATCACTGAGAGCCACGTGATTATAATCCAATCCCTCGATTCGTGGCTGGAAGTTGTTGTCGAAATTCAACTTAGCGTCAGACAGGCGCAAACTGCCCACGGCATATCGCTCGCGGGCAAGATCAAATTCACCGTCGGCAATGCTCGCCCCACCTAAATAGGCGTACATCTGCAGAGTGTCGTTGGGCATGTGGAGAGTGACGCCAGTGTCGGTGATGTCAACAGCCTTCACTGCGACAAGACAGTTGACGGGAGCCGACGACGTGTCGGGAGGAACAGTGTCGCTAAGTGCTACATCGAGGCGCGACTTGCGAAGGCTGACCGTAGCCAGTTTCACTATCATGTCGTGAGTCTCGGTGTTAGCATCGGGAGCCAAGTCAGCTACGCACTCAGCCTTCAACTGTCCGACGGAGCCGCGGATTCTCGCACTCGGAATAAGTTGTGCGGTATTTACCTTTGCATTGTTAATCTCAAAATCCTCAACGATGACCTTGCCGCTCACCAACGGCCATAACTTGACGTCGGCAACAATATTCCGCACGTCGGCAATGGTGTCGCGCACTTGCGGCAGCGAGTCGTTGGGTTGTATGAATAGAACTTCATTGATACTGAGATCGAGGGGAAAACGCAGAGACACACGGCCTACACTGACCGTAGCACCTGTTGTTTCTGACATATAGTCGGCCACCCTGTGCACAACAAAGTTTTGCACGGGAGGCAGATAGAGCAATGCTATCAATATCAGAAACAGCAGAACTGGAGTGAGCAGTATTCCCAATGTCCAGTATAGAAATTTTTTCATACCGAGAGATAGTATTTGTGCCAATTATTTGGCTTTGATAATAAAGTCAGAGAGATTGGAAGGAGAACGACTGAAATCCGTCAACCTCAAGAGCTATAGGCTGATGACTGACAGGATGTTCGAACTCCACCCGATGGGACATCAGCGAAATGCTGCCGTCGGGATTGCTTCGTCGCGCACCATACTTCAGGTCGCCCTTGATAGGACATCCCATTGCAGCCAACTGACAGCGAATCTGATGATGGCGACCGGTGAGCAGATTCACCTCCACCAACCAATATCGCTCGCTACGACCAATGACCCGATACTTGAGTATGGCCTTCTTCGAGTTCTTCACCTCATGGTCATAGGCATACGACTTGTTTTGCTTCTCATTGCGCACAAGCCAATGCTCGAGCGTGCCCTCGTCGGCAGGCGGACGATTGGCCACAACTGCCCAATAAGTCTTGTGCACATCACCACGGCGAAACATGTCGCACAAGCGGCTGAGAGCCTTTGACGTGCGGGCGAACACCACCAATCCACTGACAGGACGGTCGAGACGATGAACAACACCAAGGAACACATTCCCGGGCTTGTCGTATTTCACCCGTATGTATTCCTTTACGGTGTCGGATAGCGGAGTGTCGCCGGTCTTGTCGCCCTGCACAATCTCTCCGCTATCCTTGTTCACCACGATGATATGGTTATCTTCGTAGATTACCTTCATCGATAATTCCTAATTTCTAATTCCTAATTCCTAATTAAAAATTACATGTTCATACCGCCGTCAATCTGGATAACCTGACCGCTGACATAGCTTGACATGTCGCTGGCAAGGAACAGACAAACGTTGGCGATGTCCTCTACCTGTCCGCCACGGCGAAGTGGAATCTTCTTCATCCAGTCCTGACGGATTTCCTCGGGAAGCTGAGCAGTCATGGCTGTCTCGATGAATCCGGGAGCCACTGCATTGGCGCGCACACCCTTGGGTCCGAGTTCCTGAGCGATTGACTTAGCCAAACCGATCATACCGGCCTTGGATGCTGAGTAGTTGCACTGTCCTGCATTACCGTGTACACCGACAACGCTCGACATGTTGATGATCGAACCACCACGCTGACGAAGCATGATAGGCGCACAAGCGTGGATGAAGTTGAACGCCGACTTGAGGTTGACGTTGAGCACAGCGTCCCACTGCTGCTCGGTCATGCGGAGCATGAGTCCGTCCTTGGTGATACCGGCATTGTTGACAAGCACGTCAATCGAACCGAAGTCCTCCTTGATCTGCTTAACCACAGCCTCGGTCTCAGCGAAGTCGGCAGCGTTGCCAGCATATGCTTTGCACTTTACTCCTACAGCCTCAATCTCCTTGCGAGTAGCTTCGAGTCCGGCAGCCATGTCGTCGTTGAGCACGAGGTCAGTGAATGCGATGTTAGCTCCTTCCTGAGCGAATTTCATGGCAACGGCCTTACCGATACCACGAGCAGCACCAGTGATGAGTGCTGTCTTACCTGTTAATAGTCCCA
>JBJEAY010000783.1:0-4556 GCA_051869575.1 Prevotella sp.
AATCATCAATCTATAATCAATAATCATCCCAATCAGAGCCAAAGGCTCTTAATCTGTGATAATCTGTGCTAATCTGTGGATCAAAACTCCCCGAGGAACTCCTGCATGGTATTGCGGAAGAGATTGCCGTAGTGGTCGGCATTGTAGATCTTCACATGTGAGCCAGTGGTGAGCTTCACCATCGAGTAATACAGGTTGCGGAGGGTGATGGCGGGTTGCTCATGCAGGGTTATAACAAGAGAGCGCGAGAAACTGTCGGAGAGGAACACACCGAGGATTGGGTCGGCATTGTCGGCAATCGACGACTCGTAGGCATTGGCGGCGGTGATGCCCAGCACACCAGGGATGCCCACGCATTTCTCTGCTATCGAACCGCTGAAGCATGCCTCAATCATCATCACCATCTTGCGATACTTTCCCTTGGCATACATGGCAGAGAGTGTGTTGCGGATGGTGGCGGCAGATATAGAGCGGTCGGCAAGCTGGAGTTCGCCCATATTGCCATGTCCCGCCCAAAACAGAAGAACGTTGTCGTTGGCAGTGGATGGCAACTCCTCAATGAGCAGTTGCGCAAGACGGTCGCGAGTCAATGCCGACGGTCGGTAATCCACTTTCACGTCGTGATACAGGTTCTCGCCACCAGTCTCTGCCCTCACCACTCCCTGATAGGGGTTGGAGGCGTTGTTGGCTATATCATCCTCCATAATCAGGAGGATGTGGTCGTCGTCATAGCCATGCGCCTTGAGCAACTGATAGAAGGCAAGGGCGTCAGCCTGATGGCGATAGTTGGTCCATCCCGTTGAGCCAGCCACTATCACGGCATACCTATCGCGGAGGGCTGGATAATCGAAGTCTTGCTGCTCCTCACTGATGTCGTCATATACCAAGCCGGCAGTGTTAGCCCAATCCCATATCTGCGTGTTGGCAATAGCACGCTTGTTGTTCTCTTCGGCCGACATATACTGCACGATGTTGTACTTGCCATTGCGGAACACCCATTTGGCGTAGGAGGTGTTGAGCACTGATGAATGGTTCTTGGAGTCGAACAACCAGTCGCCCGAGACTCCCGATAGATAGGGAAACTTGCCCTCCTGCAACATCTGCATAGTGTATTTCATATCGTCGGGCAACCACGATGCCGTGATTGTCTCCTCGCCATCCACCACCTTGACTATGGCATCGGCAAGCGTAAGTCCAGGGTTAGCCTCACATGCCGTGAGCGAATAGGCAAGCATGAGGAAGGCATCGTAGAACTGCGCCTCACCCGAGATGGGGTCTTCGCCGAAACGCTGGCGATAGGCTGCGGCAAAACCGCTCGCAGGAGAGGAAGCCACGGATATGCCCTGGAAATCCCAATAACTGGAGAAGGAGGATGCCACCTCATCACTAAATCCACGGTCGGTAATCATCATTCCCTGAAATGGGAAGAACTCGTAGTTGTCCAATTTCTGCTGAATGAGCTGGCAGAAGTCTATCATGTCCTTTGAGGACGAAGGCACAAACACCACCTTGGCGTCGGCAATCACCTCGTCGATGCAACGGCGTTGTATCTCGTTGATGACATCCGAAAGGGAACTCCTGCCTGAATATACATACACCTGTGTATCTGTGAAACCGAGTGTGGAAGCCTGAAAACCAAACCACTCGCGGAAGGTGTTGCCATATTCGTCCTGACGCACTATGAGCATGGGATGCTTGGCATTGCTGAGGAGAGCCTCTGAAAGAATAATCTCGCTCTGCGCCATGTCGCTCTCGGTGAGATTGAACACGCATGGCGAGGCGGCGAAGATACGTTGGAACTCAGCTGAGGTGCACAACGGAAGTAGAAGCGGACGCCCCAATGCTGTGCAAGCCCTTGCCGCTCCATAGGCATTGGTTATGCCCATCGGTCCGACAATAGCGGAGTCGCCATCCACCTCAATCATCCTTCGCACAGTGCTCTCCATATCGTCGGCGGAGATACCGTCCTCGGTAACGTCGTGAATACTAAACCTCACAGCCTTGGATAGTGATGTCTGACTCTTGTTGATGTTCTCCAATGCCCACTTGGCGGTGCGCTCCCATCGCTCACGATATTGTGTGGGCATGATGACACCAATACTATATTCCTTCACCTCCTGTTTTTGGGCTTGGGAGTTGGAATTGTCACTGTCCGAACAACTTATGCCTATCATTGAGCAGAGGCATAACATACTGAACGTAAAAATCTCACTTATTCTCATACTCTGCCTCCTTTTCTTTTGCCTCGTTTATATATTTGTCATATCGCTTGGGGAACACATCCTCTTCGTAATAATCGTCGTTGAAAAATGCCGAGGCATTTGGATTGATGGCTATCCTTACGTATTCTGAGTCAAGTCCATAGACGGCATGACTCTTTATCTCTCTGCCTTCATACCATGCCTTGATATAGTCGGAAATGAGTTTGCCTGACTCTAACACCACTGAGAACGAGACGAGATTGCTCAGTTCGGAGAGGTCGTTGTCTATACCTATGAGACCTACTGAATAGAGACAGTTCAACACGAGTTGTCGAACACCCACATTGCTGCCTCCTACCACGGAATAGATATGACTGAAACTGCGGGACGAAGACCACAGCGGCTTTTGGTTTTCGTCCTCGGGTTTGTCGTTGACATAGATGGAATCCACCATGCGGTATGCCTCCAACGGCATATTGAATCCGGTGTAGTCGTTGGCAAGTACAAGGCGGTGGAGCTTATGCGGGGAATGTGACTGATGACCATCCGTAAAACCCTTGGCGGCATCGTCCACCATCTCGTCGCCCTCCATGGCAAGCACAAGGATGGCCTGGTCTTCGCTCACCATAGCCCCGGCGAGATAGCTTGCGCCATAGCGTTGCAGTTTGGCTGTGATGATACCATCGGGTATTCCCTTGCCACCGCTCTCGAAGAGCATCACCGTGTTGTTGCCTGAGGGCGAAGACGCGGAAGCCTTCACCACGTCGGCATACTCGCTACTGGCGAAGACGATGAGCGAAGAATCATTGCTTTGGGCGGAGCGACTGAGCCAGTCGGAGTAGATCTTCCTTGCCTCGTCCAATGACTGCGGACGCAGGATATGCGTCTCCACATCCGCATGACTACCTGCAAAGGATATCACTCCCTGCATTATCTTGTCGTTATATCCGTTGTCGCCAAGTCCTCCTGTGGAGAACACCACGGTGAGTTGGCGGCAGCCCTTGCCCGCTATCTTTTCATCATTATCGTCAGAACAAGACGCAAGCGACATTACAACGAGCAGCATCAATGTCGCCACAACAAAGATTCTTCTGTTCATTCCTAATCCCTAATTCCTAATTCCTAATCCCTAATTCCTAATTCCTAATTCCTAATTCCTAATTCCTAATTATTCCCTTGCGTGTTTCTCCGCTCTTCATCTTGAAGATGTTCAGTCCCTTGGAGGCCTTGGCGGTCTTGCGACCTGAGAGGTCGTAGATGTCGCGTACGGCATCTGCATCGGTATCAACGGCTGACGAGATGCCTGATTCAGATACTCCCTTCACTGCGAAGAAATCCTTCCACACGTCGGCAGACTTATATGCGTTGAGAGAAGCATCGGGAACATAGAGAGTGGCAGATGTCTTGACGGCATCGGCGAAACTATATTCCTCTGCCACAGGCGGCTCCTGAGCATTGCATGTCACGGATGTCAGAGCGGAGCAACCATCAAAGTTGCCTTCTGACAATTTCTTCAGCGATGCGGGCAGAATGGCACTCTTCAATGACACTGAACTGACAAACAATCCACGACACAGCTCGGTGAGAGACGTATTGGAGAGGTCAACACTCTCAACAGCCGTATTCTCAAAACAGAACTCACCCACACGCTCGATACCGTCGGGCAGAGACACCGACTCAAGACCAGCCTTGACAAAGGCGGCATACTGGATTCCCTTGACCATAGAAGGCAATGTAATCTGCTTCAGTGAAGAACACTCACGAAACGCCATATAACCTATTTCCTCCAGACCCAGGGGTAGAGAGACGGATTTCAGGTTTGGACAACCCTGTGCAAATTGGGCTGGCAATATCTTGACAGGAGCCTTGATGTCGATACTCTCCAAGTTGGGACAACCATAGAACGCACCTACTCCAATCTCTTCTACAGACTCTGGTATCACAATAGACTCAATGCCCGACAAAGCAAATGCCTCGTCGCCAATGGTCTTCACTCCTTCGGCGATGGATACAGACTTAAGGTTGGAGCAACTTTCGAAAGTCCTTGGAGGAATGACAGTGATGCCTGCGGGCAATGTAATATTTTCAAGAGATGTCAATCCATCGAAAGCGTTTTTAGGCAACTCCTTCAGTCCTGCGGGCAGTGTCAGTGTCGTCACTTTTTTCATTCCCCTAACATCAAAGTTGGTGCATGAGTTTGGAATTACCAGTTGGGTGATGCCTGTATAGCCAAATGCATATTCACCAATATCCTCCAAACCCTCGGGCAACGTGATTTCCGTCAGTGCAGGACATCCTTGGTATTTAGAAGTGATTGATTACCAATTATTTGTAGTTAATACGGTAGAAAAGTGG
>JBJEAY010000784.1:0-4555 GCA_051869575.1 Prevotella sp.
ATAGTAATTGTAACAGGAATTGTGATATAAAAATTCATTTGTCTATGCCGTTAAGGTATTTCCCCAATTCAACCATACATTCAGTGCTGTCACACACAAATTTTATTTTTCCTTCTTCTGGAAAAATCGTATAAATATTGTCTAATCTAACTACCTGTTTACAAAACTTGCATTTACATGCGCCCTTTTGAATATCATCGTAAATGTTGATATTCTTAAGAAAAGTTACAAACTTTTCATCGTGTATCGCCTTGATTGTTTCCCTATCCATAATTATTGATTATTTTCGTCGGCTGATGCGAAAATTTGAGATTCAACATTTTCAATCATGTCGCTAACAGCCTTGGCAAGTTCTTCTATATCTTTCCTCTCTATTGTTATTTTCTCGCCACCTTTGGTTTTGCCGTTTCGGTGAACAATGTCATGACGTGTATTGACGCATTTACACAACACCCCTATCTCTCCTAAATCGATGCCAAGCACATCCTTATAAATGCCTTTAACTTTGGGTAAATTGTGATAGATGATATCTCGCAATGTCTTGGTAATGATTCCGTCAATGCCATCTATTGTGTCATACAGACTGGATAATCCTATTTCAAGTTTGGAGAATTCCTTATACCCTTTAACGAACGCACGCTTGTTATCTTCACACTCCAATACTTTGTGTATAAGAGTGTCGGAGAGAAACGATTCCATACAGCTAATCAGGTTTGCATAAAGAACCCTGTAAAGTGTATTTTTGACATCAGAAGACAATGTTTCTATAGCGTCTAATGCGGTCATGGTTTCTGTGACATGACTATTATACAAGATGCTGTTCATGTATTCGTCTATCTGAGAGTCTATGTCATCATATTCCTCTTCCACCTCCAAGTCTTCTACATCCGTGTCTATTTCTCCCGAACCATCATAAAATCCATTATATAGTGTGATGTTGATGGTTTCCCCACAATCGCATGTATGCTCATAGGTATCATACTCTACGCTGTCGCTATGTGTCTCTGCTTCCCAGTTGGGAGAGGGTACACACAACGCTTCCGTCTCATTGGCTGCACCGCAATGCGGGCATGTAAAACGCAATGTGACATACCGAGATATAGGATTAAAATTAAATGTATTCATATATTGGTGATTTTTTTATTAACGAAAACGATAACGAAAACTTATAGGCTGATTTTGCCGAAAATACTGCCTTTTTTATGAAGGTACCTTCGTGGGCACTTGAAGATACCTTCGTGGGCCGATGAAGGTATCTTCGGAGGCGGATGAGGGTATCTTCGTTTTTTCGGGCTGATTTTGGCTGATTTTCCATCATTCCTTGAAGAGGGCTTTTGCGGCTTCGGACATCTCGTTTTCAAGACGGCGATGACGTGCGAAGTCGGGCAGGTGGTTGCCTGCCTGATGACGGGAATAAATCTGCTGGAGGTCGTTGGCATACCGTTCGAGTGCCATGACGGAGGAACGGAAGATGGACTCCAAGCCCTTGTGGAGGTCGAGATACTCCGTGGTAATGGTCTTCTCTATCTCTGCATGGTACTGGCGGAGCAATGCCTTGAAGGCTTTGTGGCGCAGCAGGACACGGTAGCCATCATAGTGGCTGCGGTCGTGTCGGGCGGGGATGAACTGGTTCTGGATCACCTTGTTGAAGTCCATGGCGTTGAGCACGGTGAACATCCACAGATGGACGGAGAGCAGGTCGGCATCGGTGGCACCGTCGGCCTGAAGGATGGGGACGAGATTGAGCCATGCCTGTCGGTCGCAGGTAATCTCTTCCACCAAGGTGGGGTCGGACTCCAAGGCATGGGAGATGTAGGCGGAGTTGAGGTAGTCGTGAGAGAGGTTCTCGCGGATATTTGCCTCCATCTCGCGGCGTGCTTCGCCGGACAGCCCGTCGGGTATCAGGGCGTGGATATGCTGTCGGGTCTTGGGATGACTGAACAGCTCCTCGTTGCTGATGGAGGCGTGCATGTCGTCCAGCTCTGCGGCAATGTCGAGGAGGAGTTCACGGGTGGTGTCAATCGCTGTCCTGTAGGTCTTCGGGTCCTGGTGCAGAATGATGTGAAAGGACTCGTGGAAGAGGATGAAGTAGAGCTGAAGCAGCACCTGTGCATCCGCCTCTTCCTGCTCTTCGGCTGTGAGGGACGGGGTGAGGACACAGGCAAGCTGCTGACGGAAAGCGGCAAGGTGACGGTTAGCTCCGTCATAGTCGTCCACCTCCAAGAAGGCATGGAAGAGGACGTAATGGACGATGGCTTCGCCTGTACTGACGCTGCACTGCATGGAAAGGTTGTAGAGCGCGAGGACGGTCTGCACCTTGGGGTTGAAACGCAGGGCGCAAGTGGTGGCGTGCGCTGCCTCATCGGAATGGACGGAGGGGAAAAAGTCAGTGCCATCGACTTCTTCGGGCTGTACACTGATATGGTGGTAGTGGCGCATGGAATTGGCGACCACCTGTAATGGGGTTTTATAATCTACTTTCATTATTGGCTAATTGTTCTGCACTGAGCAGGGTGAGATGATTGCGCTCGAAATGGTTTGTCTTAGAGTGGTAGCGCACGTCGGCTGTGGCATCGTCGCCCAACTCCTGACGAAGAAGGCGCAGGGCCTCGGCAAGGTCGGAGGGCGTACCGCTGAGCTGATAGGTGGTGAGGCTGATGTCGCCTTCGCCGTCGAAATGGCCCTGAAGGAACTTGCGGAAGGCTATGGGAAGCCGCTGCGTGAGCTTGGTGCAGAGTCGGGTCAAGGCCTCGCCATTGAGGTTGATGTTCACACTTAAGTGTATCTCAATGGTGGTGGCGTAGTTGTTTTCCACCTTTCCCACTTGGTTGTAGAAATGGTCGGCATGTTTGATGTTAGTCTCCTTGAAGCTGTTGCCTGTGCCGGGGTTGCCTTGTATCTTATTCTCCATCTGATTCGTCTTTGAGAAGTCGTTCTACCTTGCTGCGGATGACCGTGTCCTCTGGGTTAGTGCGGAGTTGCGCACGGACGGGATGGTCCTTGTTGCCTTCCAATGCCTCGGTCAGTTTGGTAGCGTTTGTTTCAGTTATGATGCCGACACGACACATTATATATATGATATTGGCGACAAGGTTGCGGTTGAAGGTGGTGTCCTTCTGTTTGCCCGGGTCAAAGATGACGGCGGCGACCTCCATGATGTTGAGGATAGTCCGCCAAATGGACTCGTAACGGTTTTTCCACTCCTTGGCCACATACTGCTTGAGGCTGCTGACATACTGCATGATTTCTCCTTGGCGCACAAGAAGGTCTGCCTTAGCGGTTTCCTTGTCTGTCGCAGGTTGGGACTTACGGCTGTCTCCGTAATGGTTGTTGATGACGGTGGTGGCATTGGGAACATAGTTCTCCACAACGCCGATATGGACTTCGTTGAATGTGTTGCCCGTACCGGGATTTCCTTCTATCTTAATGTTCATAATCGCTTTCTTTTTATGGGTTCAACTGTCTGTGTATCTGAGTGAAAGAAAGAAGAAAATTGGGGTCTGCTTTCTTCCTTGGTTTCAGGTTTTTCAACTTGTAACTTTGCATCAGAAATCAGAGATAAACGGTTTCTAATGAGGTCTTTGACTTACTGACGACATCAAATTTTTTGTGACATATATAATTTATTGTTTAACTCCTGCCGGGCAGGGCATGAGGCCCTGTAAATACCAAGTCCCATACCGGCGATGGGCAATCGAATGATTAACTATAGTGTTTACATGCTCCCTAACCAGATGAACAAGGAGGAGGCTCCTAAGGCTTACGCCAAGGCTCAGGTGAAGGAGGTGATGACGTTCCGACAGTTTGTGGCTCACATCGCTGAGCACGGCGGTCACAAGCGCGGACAGGTGAAGGGTGTGCTCTCTGACACGTGCAGCTGCCTCGTGGAGCAGTTGCTGGAGGGCAAGAAGATTCTGCTGGATGACCTCGGCAACTTCTGGATCTCGCTGACCAGCATGGGGGCGGAGAACTGTGAGGCGTTCACGGCGAAGAACATCACGGGCGTGAAGATTATCTTTACTCCGGGTGAGGACTTCGAGAACTTGCTGGGACGTGCGTCGTTCAACCTCGTGGCAAGCCGCACTACTCAGGCAGCTTCGCTGAAGGCGGAGAAGAAGGGCGAGGACACGGTTGACTTGGCTGCCGCCAAGAGCAAGGGCACTGGCTCTTCTACCGACCCGACCGACCCCGACAATGGCGGCGGTGCCACCATCCCTGACCCTATCGAGGGTGAGAACGGCAATGGCGAGGATGTGCCACCAGTAATCGACGACAACGGTGATGAGGTAATCGACGACGGCGACCTCGGAGCGTAATGCCCACCCCCTTCCCCTCCCTGGGGAGGGGGGAACTATAGGGTAACAGATAATGCCAAAAGTCATGAAGTTTATAATATTCATTTATTTAAAAACATCGAGTATGAAAGTGAATTGGAAGAGAATCGCGCTTTATGTATTGCGCATCATCGAGTTAGTAATTACCGGCGCTGCCGGAGGTACAATCACACAAATATAAAAGCGTATGATAAACTATTCTGTTTTTATGATGAAATCCA
>JBJEAY010000785.1:0-4549 GCA_051869575.1 Prevotella sp.
TCAATATAACGTTTAGTTGACAACTAAAAAAATGAAACTGTTTCTATCCATACTTTATGCCGCAATCGTGGTGCTCTTGGGAGTAGCCACGATTGTCGGCGAATATTATGGTACGGATTATGTGCGGGAAGAATGGTACGGAGCCTCATGGATGACCACGATGTGGTTCTTTCTCGCCATGTTGGGTTTATTGTATGTTGTGCGTAGTCGTGTGCGCCGACTCTCCTTTTTCCTCCTCCATGTCTCATTCGTAGTCATTCTTCTTGGCGCATTTCTCACTCATCTTTTTGGTGTGCAAGGCACTATCCATCTGCGCAAGGGCAGCTACGCCTGTCGCTTTATGCCGTCAGCTTCCAGTGCAGATGACTTTGGTCAGACATTGCCCTTTGCCGTGCGTCTTGACGATTTCTCGGTGGAACTCTATTCCGAAAACGGCAATGTTGCCGACTACAAATCGTCTGTCACCGTTGCCGACATATACTCGCATGAGGTTATTTGCAAGGGCGAAGTGGCGATGAACAAGATTATGGTGTGCCGCGATTGGCGATTCTATCAATGGTCGTACGATGACGACGGCATGGGAGCCACTCTCATCGTCAATCACGACCCATGGGGTATTGCCGTCACCTATATCGGCTATTTCCTGCTTTTCTTGTCGGTTTCGTGCGAAGCCTTCCGTGGTTGCCGCCGAATAATAAAGTGCAAACGCTCTGAGGGCGGTTTCTGTCGGTTTGAGCGCACGATACTCTGGATAGCCATATCGCTCAGTATGGCGATACTCCTTTTCGGGGCATGGTTCTTCATCACTCAGCTGACAGATTCTAATCCATGGATTCCCGAGATGCAACCGATACTCAACTCGCCGTTTCTCAGTGTGCATGTGGCTATTGTGTCAGTGGCATATCTTCTTCTGCTGCTTGCTTTCGTCGTTTCCATCCCAGGCATTGTCACCTGCCGTTATCGCCAACTCTCACGTCTTCTGCTCTATCCCGCAGTGGCATGCCTTGCCGTCGGCATATTTATCGGGGCGATATGGGCAAACCTCTCGTGGGGCGAATATTGGAGTTGGGATCCCAAGGAGTCGTGGGCTTTGGTGTCGATGATGGTGTATGCCGTGGCACTTCACGAGCGTAGTCTTCCATGGCTTCGCGGTGAGCGCGCCTATCATCTCTTTATTGCCCTGTCATTTCTTGTCTTGCTGATGACCTGTTTCGGGGTGAATATGTTGCTCAGCGGACTACATTCTTATGCATAATATATGCTGTGAATGATATTTTTCGCTGAAAATGTTGCTTGGAGAAGTTTTATTTTGTACCTTTGCCGCCGAATAACAGATATTAGTATATTATGGACAATCAGCAAGAAATATTCCCTTTAGTGGATGAAGAGGGCAAGGTGGTGGGGTCTGCCACCCGTGGCGAGTGTCATAGTGGCAGCAAATTGCTCCATCCGGTGGTTCACCTGCATGTGTTTAACTCCCGGGGCGAGGTGTATCTGCAGCGCAGGCCCGACTGGAAGGACATACAGCCTGGCAAGTGGGACACGGCTGTGGGCGGACATATTGATTATGGTGAGAATCCCTCCGACGCACTCCGACGCGAAGTGCGTGAGGAACTTGGCATTGAGGACTTTACTCCCGTCAGCATGGGCAAGTATGTATTCGAAAGTAAGAAGGAGCGCGAGCTTGTGTATGTCAACCGCACGGTATATGACGGCACAATATCTCCGTCAGCCGATGAACTCGCCGGTGGGCGCTTTTGGACTATTGACGAGATACGTGCTGCAATAGGCAAGGAAGTATTCACTCCGAATTTCGAGAGCGAGTTCTCCCGCTTCTTCATTAACGTTTAGGAATCATTTTTGTAATGAGCGGACAATTGTTTGTCAGTTAGCAGACAATTGTTTGATAGCAGGCAGGCAATCTTTTGCTAACTGGCAGAAGACATGCACACCTGCTATTCTTATATTATAATGCCAGCCATACAGTCATCACCTCAATAGCCATCCTGTTTATACAATTACAGTCAATTATTTGCCATTAGTATAGCTATCAATTAATCATATTCACAAGCATCAGTTTCCACCTGTTCCACCAGTTCCACCATTTCCACCAACCCTTGCGGAAATGGTGGAAGAGTAGGATAGGAAGGTAATTCATCATACATAAAATCTCTTTTTCCACCACCACCACCATCCTTGCGGAACAGGTGGAAGTGGTGGAAACTTGTGTTTGGGAATTTCGTGTTTTGCGACAAAAAAGTAGTCGAAACATTTGGTTAATCCAAATAAAATCAGTAACTTTGCCGACGAAAGTATTATTTGAGTAAAAATCATTTATGGGCAAGAAGGAATACATACAGCTTGAGCTTCTTTTTGACGATACTCCTGTGGAGGCGAAGGAAGTGCCGGTTAAAGTCACGGCTCCTGTTGTGCTGACCAAGCCGGAAGCTCCCGTTGATACACGCATGAGGGCAAAACGCCGCAGGATCAGGGTGACATTTGCCGATGGCACCACATTCTGCGATATCAGTGCAACAGCTACTATGATTATGACAATCGAGAAGATTGGCATTGAGCGTGTAGCTGCATTGAATATGGAAAACTGTCATGTCCCGTTGGTGTCAAGACAGGTTGTGGATAATTATGCCGAGTGGACAAAGCAAATGGCTGACGGATGGTATCTGATGGCTCAGGGCGACACCGACCAGAAATACCGTCAGCTGAAGTCGATTATCACGTCCCTATCTGTTGATGCCACAATAGAACTTGGCGACTTTGAATCCATTGTGACTAATGAAAACAGCCGCAAGGGCAACACACGAAAACGCAAGTCCCGCCTTGTAGTCACATTTCAGGACGGCATAGTGATTTGTGGTGACAACCCTCTTGATACATTCAAGAAGACAGTTAGGCACATAGGAGTGGAGAGGGTGGAGAAGACCAACTTGAAGATTGGCGGCAATCCAATAACCACATCAGTAAAGAGATACAACAACCAAGTACAAGTGTCATCAGCCAAATGGCTCACCGTGCCCTCATCCGTCAAGGACAAATACAAAATCCTCCGCATTCTCTCAGCAATGACCCACACCCCTTTTGACGTGAAGATACTGGAGTGACAAGATTATTCCAAATTGAGTTGTTTTTTGAATTTAACCCTCAAATATGCAAACAAATTACAAATATTTAATTTTAATGCATATGAAAAGGTGTTTCGGAAAGATTGTATTTTGTGCGTTTATGGCGGTGGCAATGGGACTTGCCGCATGTTCTTCGGATGACAATGGAGTGACTACGCCACCCGAGAATAATGAAAATATGGGAGATGCCGACTCTTCTCAGGCAGAGGTGGAGTGGGTTGTGGATAGTGTGGAGCTGTGGAGCCAGCGCGATGCCAACAGGATTTATGGCATGATGTATTATAATCCCGTGTCGTCGAAGAAACAGCCGGCGGTTATACTCTCCCATAGCAGTTCACTTACACACGAAGCGATGTCTGGTTATGCCTATGCTATAGCCAAGATGGGATATGCAGCCTATTGCTTTGACTTCTGTGGAAGTAGTGACAAGAGCAAAAGCGACGGAACGACCGACGATATGACCGTTTTTACCGAGGTGGAAGACCTTAGGGCTGTGGTCAAGACCGTGAAGTCGCTTGGATATGTCGAGCCTTCAGAGGTGTATCTGCTTGGTAGTAGTCAGGGAGGACTTGTCTCTGCGTTGCTTGCCGACGAGTGCCCCGATGAATTTGCGGGAATGATATTGTTCTATCCTGCTTTCAATATCCCAGAGTTGGTAAAGATGTTCAGTGGCTTCGGCGACTGGGGAAATATGGGAGATTGGGGAAATCTCGGCAATTGGGGTGACTTCGGTGATTTCGGCGACTTTGGCGGCATGATGTCCATGAGCGAGAAATACATCAACAGCATTAAGGATTTTGATGTATGGTCGCATATAGGGAAGTTCTCTAAGCCAGTGTGCATCATCCATGGCACGAATGACATGATAGTCCCTGTCTCCAATTCTGAGAAAGCTGTAGGGTTATATCCCTCTGCAACACTTAACAAGATAGAGGGTGCCAATCACGGATTCAATGCCGCCAACCTTGGCAGTATGGGCAGCATGATGGGTGCATCGGCAGATTACGACTCTCAGGTAATACCTATTGTGCAGAACTTTCTTAAGAAATAAGTTGCAAATGTCAGTCAGGCTGCTGCCCGTCGTGAGCCTTCCATGCACATTCGGTCAGCTTCATGTCGGTGAATATGGCCTTGAAGGATGACTCCTCGGGAGAGCAGGCATAGATGCCGAAACGTATTTTGCCGCCGCCTTGGTGCATGTGGCATACGCGCATCTGGGTGAAGTGTTCTCCGTCCTGCGAGCACTCTATGCAATAGTCGTCCTCTCGGCGCGAGAGTCGATACCACATCGTCTTTACATTGGCGGGGATGGCAGTGGTTGCCCAGTCGGAGTATCCGTTGTTGGTGACTTTCGGTGAAGTCGGTCTTTACCACGAAGCTGAAGAACTTCTCCTCTGTCTCCATCTGGA
>JBJEAY010000786.1:0-4534 GCA_051869575.1 Prevotella sp.
GTCGAACAATAATCTCATAGTGGTATAAAAATAAAACGACCCCCGATTTGAGCATCGTTGAGAGGCTTGGGGGTTCTGGTGGTGCAAAGGTACGATATTTATTTGAGTTGTACAAGAGTTTGGGGTGAAAAGTGATGTTTTAATGGTCTTTTTTAACAGTTGTTGTGTGTTTGTACGTGCAAAATGCGACATTTCCATATATACAGATTGCCTTTTCAAGATCTGAATATGGGCTATTATATGAATTTTATCAAATCCTTGAAAGGAATCACAAAAGGAGTGCCTATCGGTGTTCCTTCATCGTTGAATGATTCCAATAGTCGCTGAAGGTCTATCTTTATACCGTTTTGAAAAGGAACAGGAGTAGTATTGATATCATACATAAGATACATTCTGTCCCGATATTTTTCTTCAAGTCTCTTCTCAAATGTTTCTTGAGGAGTCTTCCTTACATTAAAAGGATAACGAGAAGATTTTAATATATCTAATCCTGCAAACTGAGGTGCACTATCCTCTTTTGCAATATCATAGTAGTAAGCTATGCTCATGTCATCTTCTTTATACAACAACAGATGATTGACATTCATGAAAGCCCTGTCAGGAGTGATTGCCCCATCAATTTTCTTCCCAATGTTCAGGCGAATGTTGTATTTCCCCTCATTCATTATCCAAATCCTTTGTGCATCACTTCTGATGCATCCCACCAACACAAGTGAATCAGCTTCCGTCTCGCTGTAAATGTATTTAATCTTTTCTTTCTCTACAACCTCAGCAATAGTCCCCTCGGGGTTATTGCCAATGGAATTCTCGATTATGAAGAAGTGCTTGCGCAGTTCGGCAAGAAGTTCCTCATTATTCCCCTCAGGGTCTGCCTTGTCAAGAGCAAGCGAGAATATCTGACTGTTGTTGAATGGAGTGAACACCTTGCCAAGAGTCTGTTGGAAATGTTCTCTCAGATATTTTCTTGCATCCTCATTAGGGTGAGCTTGCATAGCATAAAAGTTATATTGCTTGCTAAGCATCTTCTGGATTTCCTCACGAAACAATTTTCTCACTTTGTTTTTCCAAGTCAGCTTTTGCAAGTTGTTGTTTCGTGCATAAAGGGATACTACATATAGGAAGTTTACATCATAGTGACATACAAGCAGAGTGTCCCTGTCAAACAGTCTGTTCTTAAACTGGCTATTTGTGAAATGAGTGTTCTGCTTGTCGGTAATCTCTATTCTGTCTTGATAACTTAGATTGTCATCAAGCTTTGCACTAATAAAGAAGTTCGGTATCACGTTGTATCCCTCAGTCACATCATCTCTCAGTTTAGGAACATTGCCGAAGTTCTTTTTGTCATATTGCAGTATAGAGTCATCCGTGTCGTCATTCATAAACAAATTCATGTTCCATTGAATCACGTTTCTTGCATACGTAAACTGCTTATATACTGACTCCTTGCCAATATTGGTGCCACGTTTATAATATTTTGAATCGCCGATATAATAAATCGGTTTGTCCTCTTCGTATGTCGTAAGCCCCTTATATGTGTACATATGGTCAACCAACTTTCCGTCGTCCTGCTCCTTCAGTCCCGCAGGGATGTTATGGTCGCCTATAAGCTCATCAATGATGTCTTCGAATACGATGTTGAAGTTTTTTGCCAACAGATAATCCTGTATTTCGGGAGACATGCTCACCTTGTGTGCCCTGTCAAAGAAAGCATAGCAAAGTTCCCATAATTGCAGAGCCTTGTCCGAGAAATACTTATACTTTATTTGGCAAAGACGGATTTTGCCTATGCCCTTCATCATGTTCTCAAACTGATATTTGGGAATCAGTGGAAAGTTGATGTTGATTTCAGCGGCAAAGCCGTAAGTGTCATTGATATAGTTGAGAATGGAGAAGAAGATGACAAGCAGTTCCTCGTCAAAGTTGATACATCTTTTCTTGTTTACAGGATTCATATATACTGGGCATCCGTCGTCATTGATAAAGGCCTTGCTTCTTGAGATGGTCTTTGTCCAGTTAATCTTGTTAAGCCCCGAATGTTGATTTCTCAATGTGAAGAAGAAGAAATTCTGGTTGTCCTTGTTGAATTGAATGAGCGACAACAGAACATCAAGAAACGTGTTGCTCATTCGCCTTCTTCCGTTGCCTACCTTTGCGATATGTCTGTAATAAATAATCTGCGACTTGCTGTTCTTGGTGCGATACACATCTATAGCCCTGTATATCCACACGGCAAACTCATATATAAACCGTTTCTGTTGTTCTGTCAACAGGGTGTTAGAGTCAATATTGATAATATCCTCCGGTTGATGTTCTCCGAACACTAACTCTCCCTTGTCCTTAGTAACAGACAAGAGTACTTTGGGAAGAATAAACACACAGTCTTTCAGTTGGGTACTGTAGTAGTATCCAACGCAGTTCACACTGACCTTTCTTTCCAGATTCTCAAATCCTCCCAATTCCTGCAGGATGACCTTCAAATCGTTCCGTCTTTTCTCGTCAGCGACAGAGTATTGATATTCTTCAATCAGGATTCTCATTGCCTTTTTGTTTTTTTATCACATATTTTTGACGTGGAGAATAGGGATTATCTGGTAGCGTTCTTTCTAATAGATTTAAATCAATGAGTTGGTTTATAAATTTTTCTATGTTTTTATTGTGATAAATTACACCAATATGATCTAATATCTCTCGACTGCTTTTAGGTACAATACAAAATGATAGCACTTCTTTCTGCTTATCTGACAAATTTTGCGTACCATTAGGGTTAGTGTCAGGGTTAGTGTCAGGGTTAGTGTTAGGGTTAGTGTTAGGGTTAGTGACAGTGTTAGTAACAGAGTTAGGACGCCTAAAAATAATCCATACAAATCCCCCGTCAGTACCATATTCCGGTTCTGGCAATCCCACTGCTTTGCAAGCATCCACCATACGGCTTACACCCGTTCCCCAACTCTCCAAGAAAGCAGTCAGATACAATGCATCGGCAATGATAGGGTTCTGCGGATATGAGCGATGAGGTAGCTTTATAGTTTCAGTAGTCAATTCATTTGGCAGATGTCCAGTGTTCTCAATCTCCACGCGGTCATCAAAGATAGAAATGCCCACACTGCCGCTTGGCGAGTCCATAAGCCTGTGACACAGGGCGTTGGTTAAAGCTTCGCGCAATGCTTCGATGGGGATCTCCAATTGTTCTTCCCTACGTATTCCTTTAACAATACCACTTTGATTCAAGTGTTTAAAAAAGAAAGTCAAACCAGCATCAAGCAATTCGAAGAAATTGCCTTTCACGCGCATATTGTCAATAAAATCCTTTTTCTCAACACCTCTGAATCTTGCCATCCGCAGCAGAAATTGAGGATATGAAGTCGAGCGTTTAATAAACAAAGCCGCTGCGGCATTCTTTATCTTATCTCCCTCCAACATTCCGAACTTGTCCAATAGCGACATCGCATTATCTGTAACTGCCGATGCTGGCATACGTCCTTTTTCCACACCATACGTAACCACACCTTTTATTCTGCTCTCGTCCAAGTCTTCAAGACGTAGATTATCAGGTGTTTGACTTTCCCATGCGAAACGACTTGGATTACTGCGCCTTAATCGTTCTTCAAACATTGAGCGAGGCATCTGCACAGTTGTGCTCTCCACCTTATAATAAGCCCTGCCATCGTAAGTGTAAGGAGCATCCCCGAATTTGGCTGCATCGCAGTGAATGCCGATAACGCAGAATCCTTCTCTCTCCGGTATGTCAATGATTTCTATAGGCAAACTGATAGCAGGTTCTATCTTTGTCATCTCGTGAGCAATTTCCTGTTGAGTGTTGTCTGTAACATTTTGCCCCAAGATTTCCAGCTTGGGAGTTATGCCGAAAAACAACCAGCCGCCATCACTGTTCAGGAATGCACACAAAGTCTGCATCCCTTTGACGAGCTCACCAGTGGTCTTCTTCAGTTCAAGAACACGACTCTCGTCTCTTGCAATCAATTTCTTTATGTCGTTAATGTCCATATAAGTGCAATATAATGTGGTTTACATATAAAGATATTTTATGAATGTTGCTCGCATTCTTAACATTCTGTCAATAACGAAATCAAACTGTTTTTGCCAAAGACTTTGGTTCTCGAAGTCTATGTTGGGTGTTACTTCAATTATATTGCTTGCTTTCTTTTCAGGCATTTCTCTCCACTCAAAATGCATGTCAAGTTCTTCTTCAATTGAATCTTTGTACGAAAGTAATTTATGGAAATTATCTGTCGTTTGGTCAAAATAAAGTTCTATTGCCATTTCATTACGAGTTCGTGTCTGTTCTATTGAAATATGACAATCCGATTTCCCTATTGAGAAATTATACCACTTGTCATGGCTAGGAGTTTTGCGGCTACCAAAATACGTGGCAAACTCTGAATTGTTATTTGCATATTTCAAGAAAGCATCCCAATAATCATATCTTTTTTGTTGTATTACGGACCATTTGCCGTCACTGTTGGGCTCACCACCGTCTTCACCATTTATATCAGAAGGAGATTTCATCATTCCT
>JBJEAY010000787.1:0-4531 GCA_051869575.1 Prevotella sp.
TTCCAGCACCGCCACTTGCAATCACGGGTATTGACAGTTCGTGGGCAAGCCTTGCCAAAGCCTCGTTGGCATATCCATTCTTAACACCATCGTGATCCATACTTGTGAAGAGGATTTCACCAGCTCCTCGGTCTTGCGCCTCACGCGCCCATTCGAAGAGTCCGCGCTCAGTGCGCTCGCGTCCGCCTTTGAGATAGCAGTGCCATCCGTCGGGATCTTGGCGCGCATCTATGGCGCAGACACACACCTGCGAACCGAATCTGTTGGTTATCTCGGTGATGAGTTCCGGACGTCGCAAGGCAGCACTGTTGACACTCACCTTGTCGGCACCGGCATACAAGAGTCGCTCCACGTCGGCAAGTTCGTTGATTCCACCGCCAACGGTGAACGGGATGTTTATTTCGGCGGCAACTCGAGTCACCATATCCGTGAATGTCTTTCTGCCCTCAAAACTGGCGGTAATGTCGAGGAACACGAGTTCGTCGGCACCGGCATCACTATATGCCTTGCCCAATTCCACTGGGTCGCCGGCATGACGAAGATTCACGAAATTGGTTCCCTTGACCGTTTCTCCGTCCTTTACGTCGAGACATGGTATGATTCTCTTTGCCAATCCGTTACGCTTTGACCATGCAACTATTTGTTTAAGGTCGATTTTTCCCTCGTAGATGGATTTTCCAAATACCACCGAAGGCACACCATTGCGATTGAGTTCGTAAATATCATTTTCAGAAGACACTCCTCCGCTGGCAATGAGATTCAGTTGAGGATATTTCTTCATGATGTCGGCATATAGTGGTGTGGCAGGTCCGCTGAGCATTCCGTCTTTTGAAATCTCAGTGCACAGCACATTCTTTACACCTTTTTCTATATAATAGGCGAGGAAAGGCAAAAGGTCCTGACTCGAATCCTCTTTCCATCCGTTGATGGAAATCTTGCCGTTTCTGACGTCTGCTCCAAGGATAATCCTGTCGGCACCGTATTTGTCGAGCCATCCGGCAAACAATTCCGGTTGTGAGATAGCCACCGACCCGATTGTCACCATGTGTGCGCCATTGGCAAAAGCCGCCTGTATATCCTCATCGGTCTTTATGCCGCCACCGAAATCCACGATGAGAGACGTTGACTCGGTGATTCTTCGGAGCACGTCAACATTGACGATGTGCTTTGACTTGGCACCGTCGAGATCGACAATGTGCAGACGCTTGAACCCTGTCTTCTCAAAATGTCTTGCCATTTCCACTGGGTCGTCAGCATATACGGTCTTCGTGTCATAGTCGCCTTTGGTCAGACGCACGCATTTTCCGTCAATTATGTCTATAGCCGGTATAAGTTCTATCATAATCTTTCGATATCTAAGAAGTTCTGAATAATTCTTGCCCCAACCTTACCGCTTTTTTCCGGATGAAACTGTGCTGTATAGAAATTATCCTTGTGCATACAGGCACTATAGGGTTGGATAAAGTCAGTTGTGGCAATGGTGGCATCGCATAAAGGGACGTAGAAGCTATGTACGAAATACACGTAGTCGCCCTCGCTAATGCCATTCATGAGCGGAGAGGAAAGGTCAGTGAGTCTGTTCCATCCCATAGCCGGAATCTTGTCCTCATGGCGCTTGGCGACGAATTTTCTCACATCGACATCGAATACGCCGATGCAATCCGTGTCGCCTTCCTCAGAATGGTGGCAAAGTAGTTGCTGACCTACACATATCCCGAAAACAGGCTGGCGCAAGTTGCGAATCACCTCGTCGAGTCGTCTTTCCTTGAGGTATTGCATTGCGCCGTGAGCTTCTCCCTGTCCGGGGAAGATTACCCTGTCGGCAGCCATAAGCCTTTCGGGTGAGTCGGTCAAGTCGGGTTCAATGCCCATTCTCCTGAGAGCATTGACCACCGAATAGACATTTCCGGCGTTGTATTTTACAATTGCTACGTTCATAATCCCTAATTCCTAATTCCTAACTAAAAATTATCGTCTTGTTGTGATAAGTGAGAATCTTTCTCTCGATATGCTTCTTCACTGCACGCGAGAGCACAATCTTCTCGAGGTCGCGACCTTTGAGCACGAGACTCTCGGGATTGTCCTTGTGGGTGATTCTCACTACATCCTGCTCGATAATCGGACCTGCGTCCAGTTCTGCCGTCACATAGTGACTTGTGGCACCGATAATCTTCACTCCGCGTTCCCATGCCTGATGATAGGGCTTTGCACCGATGAAGGCAGGCAGGAAGGAGTGGTGGATGTTGATGATGTGATTGGGGTAGGCGGCAATCATGGCATCAGAGATAATCTGCATATAGCGCGCCAAGACGATGAAGGTGATTTTCTCCTTCTTCAGCAGTTCCATCTCCTGCTGCTCCACCTCAGCCTTGTTGGAGTGGTCTTTCTTGATCGACCATACGTAATATGGGATGTCAAACTGCTCGGCCACGTATCTCAAATCCTCGTGGTTGCTGACGATGCACGGTATGTCAACGTTAAACTCTCCTGCCTTGTATCTTGCGAGAAGATCATATAGACAATGGCTCATCTTGCTTACGAAGATAGCCATACGCGGCTTGACGTCATTGAAATACAGGTTGGCTGTCATCTCGTATCTCTGGGCATACAGAGTGTCGATATATTCCTTGATTTTCTCCCTTGGAATAAGGAACTTGTCAAGTTCCCATTCTATTCTCATGAAAAACACGCCGTCCTCGCGGTCAACATATTGGTCGAGATAGACGATGTTGCCCAGATTATCCGTTATGAATTTGGTTATCTCCGTGATGATACCCTGTTGGTCAGGGCAGTGCAGCAGAAGTATTGCCGTTGGTTTCATTCTTTCTATGCTTTATATAAATTATGTATTTAAATTACATGGTTTCCTCTTCCTCCGAGGTCTTGAGTATTATGCTTGTCGCACCGATAGTGAAGAGTGTGCCGTTTTCTATCACTCGTCGTTCCTTGTCGCCAAGTATTTGGTTATCGACGAAAGTGCCGGTGTAGCTCGGACCGTCTTTGAGTATGTATTTCAGTTGGCCCTTCTTGTCGCGGCTCACTGTTATTGTGCAGTGATTAATGTCGATACTCGGATCGTTGGTTTCGATAGGAGTGTTTGTCTTACTGCCCTTCATGTATCTGCCAATGACATTGTCGCCCATCTTCAGCGGAATCACCTGCTTGTAGTGGAACACATTCTCGATTACCACAATCGAACCGACACCGTTGGCATTGGCGTTCTCGTCGGGATTATCCTCCTTTTGGGTCGCCTTTAGCTTCGACGTTCCTATACGAATGCCGAATTGCTTTCCACATTCGTGACATTCGAACACGAGCGACTGTCCTTCGGTGTATCTCGTTTCGTCGAATGTGATATAGTTGTCACATTTGGGGCATCTAACTCTTTTCACCTTTTATAATCCTGTTATCTTAATAATCAATTTTTCTTTTTCAGTATCCAAGCTTGCTCAAACTCGTCGTTCGAGCGTATCTTCTGCAAGTCATTGTATGCGTCGGTTTCAGATGTATAGTTGCCGTATATCACCCTCACCATCTTGTTGTTTACCATCGCATAGGCTTTGTCGAATCCTTTCTTGTGAAGCTGTTCCACATATCTTTCCGCGTTTTTCTGCGGAATGCAACTTGCCAATACTATGCAGAATGTGTCTGACTTCACCTTCGGCTCAATTACCTTGATGGAGTCTTTCACTATATCTTTCACTGAATCTTTCACTGATTGCCTTGAACTGTCTTTGGCACTCGCCTTTATCTCGCTAATGTTTATATTGTTCATCTGCGAGTCCTTAGGCATCAGTTTGCTGAAGAACGACGTGCCGTTGAAGTCTCCAATATTCACATTCTTAAGTCCTGAATGTGATATGGGGAATATCACGAAGAACAACAGAACAGCGGCAGCAGCGGCAATACCGGCATTACGCAGCCACGACACCTTTATGCATATCGTCTTCTCGGCATCTTCCTCGGTGTCCGTGTCTTGTCCGGCAACATCCGTTGACGGTTCATCTTTTTGCCTCACTTGGTCGAATACAGTTGTTGTGATAGGCGCAGGTTCGACATTCGGCTTCTGCACTTGTGTGCTTGACGCCGATGCCGTTGACTCTTCAGCCATAAGCGGCTGCATCTCAAACGAACTAAGTCCATAAAGTCCCGGGGTGAGTATTCCTGCCTCACAGGGGGTGAAGATAATGTTGCCGTCTTCGTTCATCTCCAGCACACCGATGTCGGTCATCTCGTAATAACCGTCATTTGCGAGTCGTTGACGCAATTCCTCAACCTCACCCTCAATCCTGCGCAGAGCTTCGGGATAACTGATATCGTAAGCTTCGATGTATGATTGCACGAGCAGTGAGTCGTTAATCTTGAGTTGCTGGTTGAAACCGAGTGTGCGCAATGGGGGCAAGAACACATCATCCGACTCGTCGAAACGAGCCTCTACATGATGTGCTGTAAACCCTCCAAGTCCTGGAACAATGACACAGTCGTTGTCGAGCAGTAGTATTTCTATATGTCTCTCTATTTCAATCACGAC
>JBJEAY010000788.1:0-4528 GCA_051869575.1 Prevotella sp.
AATATTTCAATATTTCAATTTTTTAATTTTTAATTTTTTATAGTAGTGGAAATATTTCTTATCAGGGCACTGCAGTTCATGATGTCTATATCGCTGTTGGTGCTTATACATGAGGGAGGACATTTTCTTTTTGCCAAACTCTTTGGCATTAGGGTCGAGAAGTTCTACCTGTTCTTCGACCCATGGTTTCATATCTTCGAGTTCAAACCCAAGAATAGCGACACAGCCTATGGAGTGGGATGGTTGCCATTGGGTGGCTATTGCAAGATAGCCGGAATGATCGACGAGAGTTTCGACACCGAACAGATGAAGCAGCCTGCCCAGCCGTGGGAGTTTCGCTCGAAGCCAGCCTGGCAGCGACTTTTCGTGATGATTGGCGGAGTGTTGTTCAACTTCCTCTTGGCGTTGTTTATCTATTCGATGATCCTCTTCACTTGGGGCGACTCGTATATCCCGGTGAAGAATATGACCAACGGTATGAAGTTCAATCAAGAGGCAAAGGCTTTGGGATTCCGTGATGGCGATATACTCGTAGGCACGGAGAACGGTGAGTTCAAGGACTTCGGGGCTGATATGTTCCGTGAGATTAGCGAGGCAAAGCGTGTGGATATTATCCGTGGTGGCAAGCCAATGAGCATTTCTTTGCCTGGCGAACTCAATCTGCTCTCTATGATTAAGAATCAGCCGCCATTTGTGCGCCCTTTGCTGCATTGTGTTGCCGACACCGTGATGCCAGGCACTCCTGCCGCAAAAATTGGAATGAAGAAGGGCGACCGAATCCTTGCTCTCAATGGCAAGCCCGTTGATTCTTATAACACATTCACCGACGAGATAGGCAAACTCACTGATGTCCTTGCCACTGCTTCCACAGCCGCCGACAGTATGAAGGTGCGCAAGGCAACCGTTGTTCTCGAGCATGCCGACAAGAGTCGCGACACCGCTAATGTGGTGCTCACAGCCGACCTCAAACTCGGTTTCGCCACCAATTCCTATGCCATGATCTACAAGCCATATACCAAGGAATATGGATTCTTTGAGAGCTTCCCCGCAGGAGCAAAATATGGTGTACATGTACTCACCTCCTATGTTGACGACATGAAATATGTCTTCACTGCCGACGGAGCAAAGTCGCTTGGCGGATTCGGTGCCATAGGCAGTCTTTTCCCCGCCGATTGGGATTGGTATATGTTCTGGCGAATGACAGCCTTGCTTAGTGTGATGCTTGCCTTCATGAACATACTGCCCATTCCTGCGCTCGACGGTGGTCATGTGCTCTTCCTGATCTACGAGATGATCACACGACGCAAACCGAGTGAGGACTTTATGGTGAAGGCTGAGTATGTAGGATTTGGCATCATCATCCTGCTGATGATTGTTGCCAATCTCAATGATGTCCTACGCTGGCTTGGATATATGTAGTAATCACATTCCCGTCATAGCTCTCAATGCCCGAGATGGCGGCATTGGGGGGAAGAGAAGGAGAGGCAGTGCCTTGTGAAACAGTCACAGGTGCTGTCTCTACTCGTATTTCGTCCCATAATCCCGCCTCGATAAACTTTCGGTGTGTAATGGCTCCACCCTCCACTATCAGCGACTGCACCTTGCGCTTGTATAGACATTCCATCAACTGCGGCAGCAAGGGTAGGGTAGGGTCTATCTCAGGAAAACAAGGTTCTTTAGAGTCAAGGATAAGTCGCATGGGATTCTTTCCCCACCATCTTCTCACCGTGAGCGAGGGATTGTCCCTTAGCGCAGTGGTGTGCCCCACGAGGATAGCGTCGTTCTCTGCTCGCAGTTTGTGACTGAGCATCTGTGTGAACGCGGTGGAGAAGGCGAAAGGCTTGAAGTCCTTGTCGATATATCCGTCGAGCGACTGCGCCCATTTCAGTATAATGTATGGGCGATGCTTCTCGTTGAATGTCATGAAGCGACTGTTGAGCAGGCGACATTCCTCCTCAAGCACACCTACTGTCACCTCTATTCCGGCATCGCGCAGTTTTCTTATCCCACGTCCCGACACCTCGGCAAAGGGGTCAACACACCCCACAACCACTCTCTTCACGCCCTTGCTCACAATGAGGTCGGCGCAAGGCGGTGTCTTGCCATAGTGTGAGCATGGTTCCAGACTGACATATATGGTGCTTTGAGGCAGCAGGTGCTCGTCTGCTTTCTTCACCGAGGCAAAGGCGTTCACCTCGGCATGCCCTTCTCCGCATCTCACATGGTAGCCTTCGCCGATGATACGTCCGTCACACACAATCACTGCGCCCACCATAGGATTCGGTCGGGCGTTCTGTCTGCCGTTGGCTGCTATTTGCAGGCAGCGGCGCATATAAATCTTGTCCATTTCTTCGCTCATAAGTGCAAAATTACTGTTTTTTCCCCGAAAAGACAAAAAATATCTGAAAATATTGCTGTCGTGCCCGTTTTTTTTCGTATTTTTGCAAGAAAATAAGATTGATCTATGAGATATAACGAACTATGGCGCATACTTCATGACTCAGGTTATGCCGAAGGCGAGGCAAAGGCGGTGACACGCATGTTGCTCACCGACAAATACGGTATGACCACTGCCGACATGCTATGCGAGGATATCGAAAGATATTCCGATGCCGACACATTATCCGGGGATGTCGCAGCCCTCAAGGCTTTCACTCCAGTGCAGTATGTCGTTGGCAAGGCATGGTTTTGCGACCGCCTGTTCACAGTGCGCCCCGGATGTCTTATCCCCCGCCCCGAAACCGAGGAACTGTGTCGTTGGATAGAAGAGAGCGATTATCCTTCAGCTCCAGCGATACTTGACATCGGGACAGGCAGCGGATGTATAGCCGCCACGCTTGCCCTTGACATCCCTGGGGCAAAGGTAGATGCTTGGGACATCTCCGACGAAGCCATTGCCATAGCCAATGATAACATTCATTCGTTAATGGCAGACGTTAATGTGACGAGATGTGATGCCCTCAATCCGCCTGCCGATGTCGGGAAATACGATGTGATAGTGAGCAATCCTCCATATATATGCGACAGTGAGCGTAGTGGGATGGAGGCAAATGTGCTTGAATATGAACCGCCTGCAGCCTTGTTCGTTCCCGACGACGACGCCTTGCTGTTCTATCGTGCCATTGCTCATTATTCCTCATCGGCACTGACACCAGGTGGCACCCTGTATTTTGAGATCAATCCCCTTTGTCACTCTGAGATGTGCAGCATGCTTGCCGCCTCAGGGTATGTGGATGTATTAGTCCGCAATGACCAATTTGGGAAACAGCGTTTTATCAAAGCAACAAAGAGATGATGACCTACGAAATGGCACTGCAGCGGCTCACTGCCCTTTGCGCGTCGGCAGAGCACTGCGAATACGAGATGACCGAGAAGATGCGCAAGTGGGAGGTGGATGAATCCGACCGCCAGCGCATTGTCGAATATCTGCGCGATGCGAAGTTTGTGGACGACGAGCGCTATGCCCGCGCCTTCGTCAAGGACAAGATCAAATACAACAAGTGGGGACGCCGCAAGGTTGAGCAGGCGCTTTGGGCCAAGCATATCGCCGACGACATACGCCAGAGGGTGCTCGACGAGGTTGACGACAGCGAGTATAAGTCGGTGCTTGCCGACCTTCTCAAGTCTAAGCGCCGCAGCATAAAGGCCGCCACCGACTACGAGCTTAACATGAAACTCGTCAAGTTTGCCCTCTCGCGCGGTTTCGACTATTCGATTGTCAGACAATGTATCGATTGCGACGACTATGCTGAAGAAGATAGCGAGACTGATTTCTGACTTCTTCCTTCCGCGTCGCTGTGTGGCTTGCAACTCGCGTCTCCATGCTGGCGAGACCATTGTTTGCAGCCGTTGCCTGCTTTATGAAAGTATGTCGGGACTCTTCGCCGACCACTCCGACAATGTGATGGTGAGGAGTGTTCTCGGTTGTGGTGATGTGGTCAGGGGCAATGCCTTGTTTGAATTTCATCCGCATAGCAATATTGCACAGCTGATATACAGGATGAAGTACGACGGTCGCAGTTCGATAGCCGTTTTCATGGGTCGCCATGCCGCCAAGGTGTTGCGGGGCTCTGGCTTCTTCGATGGTGTGGATGTGATAGTGCCAGTGCCTATCACCCGCTTGCGCCGTTTTCATCGTGGTTTCAATCAGAGCGAGATGTTGGCGAGGGGCATATCCGAAGTCACTGGCATCCCGGTTGATGCCACCTCGCTTGTCCGCCGCCGTTTCTCAGGTAGTCAGACACGATTGAGGGGCGAGCAAAGATTTTCTAATGTGCGCAATGCCTTCGAGTTGGTGTCTTCTTCAGCCTTGTCGGGTCGCCATGTCCTCGTCGTCGATGACATCTTCACCACCGGTGCCACCCTGTCGGTTTGCCTTCGCGAAATAAGTCAAAAGGCGGCGGGAGTTAGGCTCTCCATACTGACGTTAGGAATGACAAAACAATGATACATCATCGAATTAAATAATTTTAACTTTCTTTTCTGTGTCATTCGCCAAAGAATGAGTATATTTGCAGAATGAATTGAA
>JBJEAY010000789.1:0-4499 GCA_051869575.1 Prevotella sp.
ATTTCCCGTAGTAATATATTTTATTCCTTCTTCTACTATATCTTTGCTTTCAATCCAATCACCATCTATAAAACAGCACCCTTTTTTGTTGGCTGTATATTTTAGAGGCATAGTTTGCCAGTGGTCGGGGATGTTTCCAATCCAGTCGATGCCGGAGGGGCGGAGTTTGGCATCGGGGTTGATGCCGTGAGTTACCGCCTCGGTAATTACCGATTGCTTCAGCTCCTCAAGCAACGCTATTCGCCGCTCCTGTGTAGCTATCACAGCATCAATACTCCCACACTTCTTATCCAAATATGCCGCAATCGCCTCCTGCTCAACAATTGGAGGAACAGGAATTTTGTGTTTTTTTATTATCTCTTGGCTAATATTAGGCTGTCCTCCACCAACTGATAAAGAAATTAAATATTTACGTGCTGAAAATAAAGTGTAATATAGAAACAAATTCTTCATTCGTTTGCTATTGGATATAACGCAACAAGCTTGGTTTACTGATGTGTCTATGTTTAATAGACCTAATTTGCCAACTGTTGCTCCATACATCGCTATTACTAAAGAGCCTTTTCTATATACTTTTAGATTTAGTTCTTTAATTGCTTTTTTAGTAATTTTTTTTGAGGTATTATGAATATAACCATCATTTAGGTCTCCTGTTTGTAGCCAAAAATGTTCAGTTTCATCACTATAATATGATGAATCACCAGTGTTTGGAGTAGTTCCACTTCCTATCAAATTAAATAAATGACTGATTTTCATCACCTCCCAGTGGCTTGGGATTTCGCCAATCCAGGGAGTTCCGGTTTGTTTATATTCGTCGTAATGCTTCATAGTGCCTATTCCTCCGCTTTAAGTTGTTTGAGTTCAGCGTCCATTTCGCGGTCGAGTGCAAAAAGCTCGTCGAGTATCTCGTTGCGAGAGCGCAATGGCTTATACACATAGAAAAGCTTTGAGAATGGGAATTCACAACCTACTTTGTCTTTCGAGCGGTCCATCCATGCATCGGGGACGAAACGCAGCACCTCGTCGGCGAAATACTGCTCAATGTCGGTCTTCAGCGGAATAATCTCGCTGTCGCGCAAAGCTGCGTCGGGCACCATTCCCGAACTCGGATCGCCGGGGATTGCATATATTTCCGGAGCATTCTCGTCGGTGTTGGCGTATGAGCGCAACCGGGTGATATATCCTTTTTGAATACGCTTTGTCTTCAGTACTTTGCAAAGGAAGGCAAAGAATTCGGCATCATGCATCACTGCATCAACGCCCTTGAGGGCTGCCACCTGTGAGAAGAATGGTAAATCCGACTTCTTGAAAGCACCTTTGCCGATGGCTTCAAAGAGCTTCTTGCCTGTGTTCTCAAAAGTGAGACGCAACGGACGTTCCACAGTTACCTTGGTGTAAAGGAAGTCTTCGCGGTCGAGCAGTTTGGCAGCCTCAACGATTTCGCCGTCAACTTCGATTTGTGCACTGGTGTAGGCGCGATACATATTCAGTATCTCTTTGGCACCACGCTCGCTGATTTCGTAACGCTTCTTGCCGAGGTTGCGCTGCAATAGCGATTGATATGGCTCTTGGAAGCCGTTGATGAAAAGCACCTTGCCGCGATGCGAAGCGGGCTTGTTGTTGTCGAGAATCCACAAGTAGGTCTGAATGTCGGTGCTGTAAAACAAGTTCTTGGGAATGGCGATGATAGCGTCGAGCAAGTCGCGGTCGAGCAACGATTTGCGAATATCGCTCCAGCCGCTGCCGGCATCGCCGTTAAACAGTGGAGAGCCATTGAGGATAATTCCGATACGCGAGCCGTTGCCGTCCATCTTGCTAATCATGTGCTGCAGGAAAAGCAGCGAACCGTCGCTGGTGCTTGGCAGCCCGGCAGAGAAGCGTCCGTTCTCCTTTTCGGCTTCAGCCTTGATGGTGTCTTCAAACATTTTCCACTTCACGCCGAAAGGTGGATTGGCAAGCATATAGTTGAAGGTCTTGCCGGCAAATTTGTCGTCGGTGAGAGTGTTGCCCACGGCAATCTCACCGCCACCAATGGCATCGGCATCGCTCATTAGCAGTATGTCGGATTTGCAAATGGCGTAGGTCTTTTCGTTCTTTTCCTGACCATAGAGCAGCACTTTCATATCGCGGCGGTCGGAGGCGTGCTCGAGATAGGCTTTAGCCACGGTGAGCATACCGCCTGTGCCACAGCACGGGTCGTAGATAGAAAAATGCTGACCGATGGTGTTGATTTCTTTCTCCTTGCCACACATCACGAGCGATACAAGCAGGCGAACAATGTCTTTCGGGGTGTAGAACTGTCCTGCCATGGTGTTAGAGGATTCTTTTGACCATCTAATCACAGTCTCGAAAGCAGTTCCCATCATGGCGTTATCCACCACCTCGGGGCGCAAGTCGGCTTTCATCACAAAAGCCTGTGTAACTGCATAGAGCAGCCCGGCACGGTCGAGGCGAGAATAGATACGAGTTAGGTCGCCTGTGTCGCTATCCTCGTGGGTGAAGTTGTTGAGAATATCTTTCACATTGTCGGTAAAGCCTTCAAGGTATATCTTGAAGTTGTCGGCAATGTCGGCAGGCACTTGCAGCAAAGTGGAAAGTGTGAATTTCGACGAGTTGTAGAACGAAAGGTTGTATTGCCGCATAAGACTGCTTAGGCGCATCTTTCGCATTGCCTCAGCATTTGGTCCTTCTTTAGGCATCTTGTCGAGTTCGGCATCAATATGCGGTTTCTTATCTTGAAGCACGCAATCCATTCTGCGTAAAAGTGTGAACGGCAATATTACGTTTTCTACTTCCGGGTCTTCGTAAACGTCGCGGATTATGTCTTTGATGTCCCATATAAGGGCTGCAAGTTGTTGAGCTGTCATATAAATAAGATTAAATTTTCTACTACAAAGCTAAATGAAATAGGCTCAATTTTACTGCGCCTATTGGTATAAATTATTTGCGGCAGAAATTCTGTCGTGAATTTTGCTAACTAAACTTGTTGGTTTTAAGATTTTTATATTTTCACCAAGAGCTAAAATTGTTTGTTCAAGTTCGTAGTTTATAATCACTTTTATAGAGATTATTGCACCGTCTACCAAATTTTCAATGATACGTTGCGTTCCATGCAGAGGCTTTGAGAGAATATAAGGAAGTTGCCGCTTCGAAATGAAAAGCAGAACTTCCTGAGGTTTGTCATCCTGATTTCGGGAAACTCCAATCATATCATAGAAGTAATCGTCAAAATCAATATCAGAATTGATGCGATACTTCTTAGGTATGGTGGTTACTTCCTGGATTCTGTCAAATGCAAAAGAGCTGATAGCCTCGCGTCTTTCATCATACCCGAATAAAAACCAACGATTGTTGTATTGTTTAAGATAATAAGGATGTATAATAGCCTTGAACTCTTCCGGCTTATGATAACTGAAATACCTAACCAACAGCACTTCTTTAGCAACGATAGCTTTCAGCAAAACAGAAAAATGCTCTCGTCCTCGGAGGTCGATGTTATCATCAAAGCCGACTATGTGTTTAACTGATGTATCTATACCTATATTGGGTTTCAGCCTTTCTATCAGACTATCAAGCCATTCATCGGATTGCATGCCATCAAAACGACTTAAAATACTGAGAGCTTGCGTCAACCCAAGAATCTCATTATTTGTAAGAGGTATCTTATAAATGGAAAAATCCTTATTTTTATACGTATAAAATATATTACGACCTCGTCTGAAAGATGTAATTTCAGCTTGAGGGAACTGCGCTTCCATTTCGAATAGGTCGCTTCTAATTGTGTTTTCAGAACTTATCTCCTTAAAACCATGTTCTCGTAAAACATCGTTGCATTTAGCCATCAATTCAAGCAACGTGTAATTGCGATTGCTGCTAAGACAACTGTCTAAAACCTGTCTTCGTATGAGGGCACCTTTATTGATTGGCATGGCAATATAAATTTGAGTGTTAGTATTGCATCTCGTCGTACTGGCGGCGCTCCTTGAAAGTTATGACTTGTCCGGTCTTAGCCAATGTTGCGCGATTAACAATTGATGCGACAGGCAGTCCCTCGGCGATGTCAGATTTGAGCCATGAATTGTTCCACAATGTTACAGTGCGCTCTGCGACCAGTTTACAGATCGGCATATCATAGCGCTCACATTCGCTCCAATCGTCGGTGGTGTGAGTGATGTTCTGAAGCCATACTTGCAGAAATGCTGAATTGGGTTGGTTGCGGAGTTTGTTATATATCAATTCAATGACATCGCACTTCTTCTCCATCTGATCTTCAGGCATATCGGCCAGCATCTGGCTTGCAACTTTCAGTGCATAATGAGCTGCACCGACGTTATCGGCGGCAATTTGAACTGCTATTGCTACCATGGTGGCGATGTCTTCCCAAAGATGGCCCTGCTTTTCTTTCGTGATTGTTTCTTCGGAGGTTTCGCCGGTTTCGAGGTCAATTGAGGTTACCTTTTCAGTATGCTTCGTTGTCTTCAACTGCTCCTCGATTCGAC
>JBJEAY010000790.1:0-4491 GCA_051869575.1 Prevotella sp.
CCCTGGGGAATCTTCCAGGTCTTCGCCGACGTGCTGAAGATGCTCATCAAGGAAATCTTCACTGTTGACAAGGCCGACAAGTTGCTCTATTTCCTTGCCCCTGTGTTTGTGATTGCCGCCTCGGTGGGCACATTCTCGTTCCTGCCTTGGAACAAAGGTGCCGTGGTGCTCGACTTCAATGTGGGCATCTTCCTTCTCACCGCCGTTTCGAGTATCGGTGTGGTGGGAGTCTTCCTTGCCGGATGGGCTTCCAACAACAAGTATTCAGTGGTTTCGGCCATGCGTGGCGCTGTGCAGATGATTTCCTACGAGATGTCGCTCTGCCTCTGCCTCATCACTGCAGTCATCCTCACCGGCACCATGCAGATGTCGGGTATCGTGGAGGCACAGACAGGCCCTTGGAACTGGCTCATCTTCCGTGGTCATGTTCCTGCCATCATCGCCTTCCTCGTGTTCCTCGTGGCCGGTAATGCCGAGGCCAACCGTGGTCCGTTCGACCTCGCCGAGGCTGAGAGTGAGCTTACTGCCGGTTATCACACCGAGTATAGCGGTATGGGCTTCGGCTATTTCTATCTCGCCGAGTATCTCAACCTCTTCGTTATCTCTGGCATCGCCACTACAGTGTTCCTTGGCGGCTGGGCACCTATTAATATAGGTATAGAGGCATTCGACGCCGTGATGAACTACATCCCTGGCATCGTATGGTTCCTCGGCAAGACCTTCGCCATCGTATGGATTCTGATGTGGATTCGCTGGACATTCCCCCGTCTGCGTATCGACCAGATCCTGAAGCTGGAGTGGAAGTATCTCATGCCCCTCTGTCTCATCAACCTCATCCTCATGACTGTAGTTGTGGCAATGGGATGGCACTTCTGATGAAATATTAAAAAATTAAAGTATTAAAGAATTAAAGTTTTTATGAGCAATACATCATATTTCGGAAGCATTGCCGCGGGATTGAAGACTCTTGCCACGGGTATGAAGATAACCTGGAAGGAGTATTTCACACCGAAATCGACTGAGCAATATCCCGAAAACAGAAAGACCACACTGCATGTGGCACAGCGCCACCGCGGTCGTCTGGTCATGCTCCGCGACGAGAACGGTGCCGTCAAGTGTACGGCATGTACTCTCTGCGAGAAGACTTGCCCCAATGGCTCCATCAAGATCAAGACCGAGATGGTGACCACTGAGGACGGCAAGAAGAAGCGTCGCCTGGTTGACTACCAGTACGATCTGGGCGACTGTATGTTCTGCCAGTTGTGCGTCAATGCGTGCAACTTCGGCGCTATTGAGTTTACAAACGATTTTGAGAACGCGACATTCAGCCGCGAGGCTCTCGCACTGCATCTCGACAAGGAGAATTACGAGAGTTCGCTGCCCAACATCCTCGACGGAGGCGCACCACTCGAAATCGGCAAGTTTAACACCAAAACAAAGTAGGAGCAAGTAAAGATATGGCAAATATTGTTATGTTCGGCATTCTTGCCGTCATCATCCTCGGTTCGGCTCTTGTCTGCGTGACAACCACCCGAATCATGAGAGCAGCCACTTTCCTGCTGTTCGTACTCTTTGGAGTGGCGGGATTGTATTTCCTGCTCGACTACACTTATCTTGGCGCAGCTCAGATCAGCGTGTATGCCGGTGGCATCTCGATGATCTATATCTTCGCCATCCAACTCGTGAGCAAGCGCACCCTTCAGGGCCTCACCGAGCGCGTGAAAATTAAGCGTTTCGTGATGGGCGGTCTGCTGTCCCTCGTGGGATTTGCCACCGTTGTCGCCATATTCGTTAAGAACCACTTCCTGCAGACCTGGTCGGCAGCAGATGATGTCGAGGTGCCCATGAGCACTATCGGCGAGGCGCTGCTCGGCTCTGAGAAATACCAGTATGTTCTCCCCTTCGAGTTTATATCGGTATTCCTCCTGGCTTGCATCATCGGTGGTATTGTTGTAGCACGTAAAGAAGAGGAGACAAAGTGATTATGATACCAGTAGATTTCTATTTCGTGCTTAGTGCACTGTTGTTCTTCATCGGCGTGTTCGGATTCATTACCCGACGCAACCTCATCGCCATGCTCATCTCGGTTGAGCTGGTGCTCAACGCCGTCGATCTGAACTTTGCGGCATTCAACCGCCTGCTCTACCCCGGACAGTTTGAGGGCATGTTCATGAGCCTCTTCTCCATCGGTGTGAGCGCAGCCGAGAGTGCCGTTGCGATTGCGATTATCATCAATGTTTACCGCCGCTTCAACAGCGACCAGGTGAACAGTATTGAAAACCTTAAATATTAAGCGATTGGTATATGGATTATAGTTTTGTTTATCTCATACTCCTTCTGCCCCTGTTCTCGTTCGTTATCCTCGGACTTGCGGGCATGAAGATGTCGCACAAGACGGCTGGACTGATCGGCACCGCGTCGCTCGCCATCGTCACCGTGCTCTCGTATGTCACGGCATTCAGCTATTTCTTTGCTGACCGCTGCGCCGACGGTGCCTACCCCACCATCGTGCCTTTCAACTTCACATGGTTGCCGCTTGGTCAGCTTCACTTCGACCTCGGCTTTATGATCGACCCGATTTCGGCGATGATGCTCGTTGTCATCTCCACGGTCAGCTTGATGGTGCATATCTATAGCTTCGGATATATGCACGGCGAGCACGGATTCCAGCGCTACTACGCCTTCCTCTCGCTGTTCACCATGTCGATGCTCGGACTTGTCGTTGCCACCAACATCTTCCAGATGTATCTCTTCTGGGAGCTCGTGGGTGTCAGCTCTTATCTGCTCATCGGATTCTACTATCCGCTCAAGCCTGCCATCGCCGCTTCGAAGAAGGCGTTCATCGTGACTCGTTTCGCCGACCTCTTCTTCCTCATCGGTATTCTTATCTTCGGATATTACACCCAGTCGTTCTCGTTCTCATTTGTCGAGAACCTGCAGATGGCAGAGGGATGCACTCCGTTCCTGCCCGTGGATACCGCCAGGGCAGTTGCTGCCGGTGGCTTCATCCTGCCCACAGCCCTTGTGCTGATGTTCATCGGTGGTGCCGGTAAGTCGGCTATGTTCCCCTTGCACATCTGGTTGCCCGATGCCATGGAGGGTCCCACTCCTGTGAGTGCGCTTATCCATGCCGCCACGATGGTTGTAGCCGGTGTGTTCCAGATTGCACGTCTCTTCCCCTTGTGGATTGAGTTTGCTCCCGGTCAGATGAGCATTATCGTTTGGGTGGGTGTTTTCACCGCATTCTATGCCGCTGCCGTGGCTTGCGTCCAGAGCGACATCAAGCGTGTGCTCGCCTTCTCCACCATCTCTCAGATTGCGTTTATGATGGTAGCCCTCGGCGTATGTATGCCAGGACATCATGAGGTGATCGACGAGCATGGCTCACTCGGATATATGGCATCAATGTTCCACCTCTTCACCCACGCCATGTTCAAGGCTTGCCTGTTCCTCGGTGCAGGATGTATCATCCACGCCGTCCACAGCAACGAGATGTCGGCAATGGGCGGACTGCGCAAGTATATGCCTGTCACCCACATCACCTTCCTCATCTCATGCCTTGCCATCGCCGGTATTCCGTTCTTCTCGGGCTTCAGCTCCAAGGACGAGATTATCACCGCCTGCTTCGCCTATAGTCCGCTCGTAGGTTGGATTATGACCGGCGTTGCAGCCATGACGGCATTCTATATGTTCCGTCTCTACTACGGCATCTTCTGGGGCACAGAGAACAAGGAACTGCATGCTCATCACACTCCGCATGAGGCTCCTCTCACGATGACCATACCTCTCATCGTGCTGTGCATCATCACAATGGGTGTGGGTATCTACACCACCATCGCCGGCTTTGCAGGACTCGGCGGCAGCTTCGGTAGCTTCGTCACAGCCAACGGACAGGATTACACCATCCACTTCGACATCCAGGTGGCTGCCACATCTACCATTATCGCCATCCTCAGCATCTGTCTCGCCACATATATATATAAAGGTGAGCAGCAGCCTATCGCCGACCGTCTCTACCGCACATTCCCCAAGCTCCATCGTGCTGCCTACAAGCGCTTCTACATGGACGAGGTTTATCAGTATGTCACCCACAGGATTATCTTCCGCTGCGTATCTACACCTATCGCTTGGTTCGACCGCCACGTCATCGACGGCACGTTCGACTTCCTCGCATGGGGTGCCAACGAGGCTGGCGAGACTATCCGCCCGTGGCAGAGCGGCGACGTGCGTCAGTATGCAGTATGGTTCCTCACCGGCACCATCGCTCTCACGCTCATCCTGCTGGCAATATAAGTTTCACTCAACTTGCGGAAATTTGGGAAGTTAATGAAGTTAAAGTAGTTAAAGAAGTTAAGGGAGTTAAAGACGTATGTTTTGCCCCCGAAAACTTCTCAAATAGACGAAAAGACTATTGTCTTTAACTCCTTTCAACTCCTTTTAACTCCTTGAACTCCCCAAAAGTTGAGTATATGCGAAAACATAAGTAAAGAA
>JBJEAY010000791.1:0-4482 GCA_051869575.1 Prevotella sp.
TTCACGGCTGAAAAAAGTCCTATTCCCTCCTTGTCCTCCTTGAGGTTGATTTCAACAAAATGCTCAAACAAACGCTTGCCGACGTATCTGATGAGATACGACTTGCCTATTTGTCTTGCACCATTCACCAGCAGAATCTTGTTCGGTTGGTTGAGCAAATGACTTTCTATCTTTGACGTAAACTTCCTGTAAAGCATCGGTGTATCATATTAAAAATTTGCGTGCAAATATACATATTTTTTTCCGTCCGTGCAAGCTTTCAGGACTTTTTCCGTCATTTTGATGCCTATTTTCAGGAATTATTCCGTCATTTTGGGTATGAAAAACAGGAATTATTCCGTTAACACCTCTCTGCCACACACTCCATCTCGACCAGCCACTGGGGACGGCAGACGGGGGCATGGACGATGGCACGGGGGATGTCGGGATAGATGTGGGACATCATGCGGTTGACAAGGTCGTAGTCGGAGAAATCACGGAGATAGACGATGAAATACTTGATGTCGTTCATCGTGGCTCCACCGTCGGCAAGGAGGGCTCCAATGTTCTCAAGCAGGCGGGCTGTCTGCTTGCGGATGTCGCCGAGATAGACCACCTCTCCACGATTGTCGATACTGGCAGTGCCGGAGATATAATATAAGGAGAGGGAGGGAAGACGCAGAAGCGTGCCTCGCTCGAACGCCACTCCATATTCATGTGTGGGATTGAGATGGTCGAGGGCCTGCAGATATTTCTTGTCGGACTCCTGGATGTGGGGATAGGTGAGGAAATCGATGGCCACACAGGCAGTGCGGCAGTCGGTGCGACCGCCAATACCGGTGGAGGCTATGAAATGGGTGTCGGCAGTGAGTCCCTCGCGCGCGAAGACGTCATTGCGCGCCTTCACCACTCCGGCATAGTTGACGTCGATGTCGGCAACATATATCCATGTGCGCACGAGATGTGTATTCATGTCGAGCCCCATGTCGCGGATGATGGATATATACTTCTCGAAGAGGGCAATGGTCTGGACATAGGAGTTGAGTCCGCGAGTCTCGGAGTCGGAGAGTCGCAGGCTATGAAAGAGTGCGCCATTGTCGGAGTCGGCAGTCATTAAGAGCAGCATGACCTTCGAGCCGTCGGCAGGCGTCTGTTCCACTTCGGTGGATGGTTGTGACGAAAGGATATTGCGAAAGAGGTCGCTCTCGGCGAGCAAGTGATGCTGGTTTTGGGCATCGCTCAGGAATATCTTGGTATAACGGAGCGAGCGTCCTTGCGTCTGTTCAAGTTCGAGCCAGTCGCCCACGAGCATCTCAAGTTCGGCGAGACGCTCAGTGAACGAGCCTCGAAGCGTAGGGGTCAGTATCTTATAGTTGTTCATTATCTTCGTTGATGAGTTGGAGGAGTCTCTCGACAGCCTCTTCCTCGGGAATGTTCTTTGCCACACATTCCTTGCGGCGATAGAGTGAAATCTTGCCTCGTCCGGCACCCACATATCCGTAGTCGGCATCAGCCATCTCTCCCGGACCGTTGACGATACATCCCATGATGCCAATCTTCAAGCCCTTGAGATAGGCGGTGGCAGCCTTGATGCGGGCTATGGTGGTGCGAAGGTCGTAGAGCGTGCGTCCGCATCCGGGGCAGGAGATATACTCGGTCTTGGTGGTGCGCAGGCGGGCAGCCTGAAGTATGCCGAAAGATGTTTCGGCAATGTCCTTGACGGCAAGGTCGCCATCGTTCATGAGCCAAATGCCGTCGGTGAGTCCGTCGAACATCAGTGCACCCATATCCGCGGCAGCCTCAAGCTGGAAGTCGGCCTTCTGCTCCTGTGAATGGCGATAGGCCTGACAGAAGACCACGGGATTGCGCAATCCGGCGCGCATCATCTCATGCACGAGGGCACGCTGTTCGCCAAGTCGGTTCTGATGATGACTGACGCATACGACCACCACCTCGGGATGATTCATCAGACATGTGACGTATTCCTCGGCATCCACTCCATACTGCATGACGAGGAACTTGGGGATGAGGGGATAGCCCGACAACAGGGGTACGGCATTGTAGGGGAAGATGGGATAGGTGTTGGGAGTGCCGTCCCACACTGAGAAATCGACGATATACTTCTGGTTGGCGGGACGGTTCTCGGGCAGATTCTCGCCTACGTATATATAGTCGGGGGTGAGGTCGGGATTGTCCGACACGTCATTCGCGCCCGACAAAGACGAGACGATGACTACGGGCACATTGTTGCCACCGATGTTCTCGACCGCATCTGTGACGCGACGCTCGGGACGAAGCCAGTCGAACTTGGGCGAAGCCTCGGCAGGAATCATCATGTGTCCGGCACGTCGGGTGACATAGTCAACGAGATGACGTGCGACGGGTATCTCAGCCTCGGGTTCCTCGGAGAGCGACACGCGTATGGTGTCGCCAATGCCGTCGGCAAGCAATGCTCCAATGCCCACAGCACTCTTGATGCGTCCGTCCTCACCCTCGCCGGCCTCGGTGACTCCGAGGTGGAGCGGATAGTGCATGTCCTCCTTGTCCATCTCGCTGACCAACAGGCGCATGGAGCGCACCATCACCACGGTGTTGCTCGCCTTGATTGAGATGACGACATCGGAGAAATCCTGCTTCTTGCATATACGCAGAAACTCCATGCAGCTCTCGACGATACCCTCGGGGGTGTCGCCATAGCGCGACATGATACGGTCGGAGAGCGAACCATGGTTGACACCGATGCGCACTGCCGTGTGATGCTCCTTGCATATATTGAGGAAGGGCACGAAACGCTCTTCGAGACGCTTGAGTTCGGCGGCATATTCCTCGTCGGTGTATTCGAGATGCTTGAATGTGCGGGCGGGATCGATATAGTTGCCCGGATTGACCCTCACCTTCTCGGCATAGAGAGCAGCCACATCGGCTACATTGGGATTGAAATGCACGTCGGCAACAAGGGGAGTGGTTATCCCCTCGGCGCGAAGGGCGGCATTGATATTCTTGAGATTCTCAGCCTCGCGCACACCCTGTGTGGTGAGGCGCACATACTCGCCACCTGCCTCGATAATCCTCTTTGCCTGGGCAACGGATGCCTCGGTGTCGGTGGTGGGAGTTGTGGTCATCGACTGTATGCGTATGGGGTTGTCGCCTCCCATTGGGGTGGCTCCCACGCGATTTACAGACGACTGGCGACGGCGATAGTTAAAGATGTCCATCTTTAAGAATTAAAATATTAAAATATTAAAATATTAAAGTTTCAATTCGTCTTGAACTGATACTTCACCTCGGCCAAGTCGCGATTGGCCTTCTCGATCTTCTCCTTCAATCCCGACTTATAGTCAGCAAGGCGAGCGGCAAGGGCATCGTCGGCAAGAGCCATCATCTCAACGGCAAGGATGGCGGCATTCTGAGCACCATTCACGCCCACAGTGGCCACGGGAATGCCGGGAGGCATCTGAATGATACTGAGCATAGCGTCGAGACCGTCGAGCATACCCTTGATGGGCACACCGATGACGGGCAATGTGGTGGAGGCGGCAATAACACCCGGAAGGGCGGCAGCCATACCGGCACCGGCAATGATAACCTTGATGCCACGATTCTTTGCGCCACGGGCAAATTCCTCAACGGCATCGGGAGTGCGATGAGCCGAAAGGGCATTCACCTCAAACGGCACCTGCATCTCGTCCAAAAACTTACAAGCCTTTTCCATAACGGGCAGGTCGCTTGTGCTGCCCATAATAATGCTTACTAATGGAGTCATATCTTTATCTATATTATTATACATTTGTCTTTAACTTCTTTAACTTACTTATTCATACGAATAATACCATGAATCCCACTATGCTGCCGAGAAGAAATCCGACAACCACCTGAGACAGCGAATGTTGGCGCAGAATCATACGACACGTGCCAAGCATACCGGCAACGATGAACACCACACACAACCAGAACACGGGATTAAAGGCGAACACGATGGAGAATGCGGCTATCGCACCGGCCATACCGCCGATGGCGGCAGTGTGGGTGCTGATCTTCCACCATACATTGACGATGGAACACAGAATCTGTATCATCAGTGCAACGACAAGGATGCTCGACATGAAATGGGGGATGTGCATGCTCTCCATGATATACACACAGACGAAATAGCACAGGATGGAGATGACATAGGGCACCATACGACGCTCGCGCTGGCCAAGTTCGATGAGAGTCCAACGCTGGTGGTGGCGATAGAGGGAGATGAGAAGAGTGGGCATGAGAATGGTGAAGATATACACCAATCCCAATACCACCATCTTATACGACAGCGGCAGCAAACTGAGGTAGCTCAATGTAAACAGAACAATGAGTCCCACAGTGGGCAGGTAGAAGGGATTGAACAATGCGCTCAACACCCTTGCTCCCAATATCAATTTATTAGCTCTCTTCACCCCAATATTTTAATACTTTAATTCTTTAATACTTTAATATTTTAATTCTTTAATACTTTAATTCTTATTC
>JBJEAY010000792.1:0-4471 GCA_051869575.1 Prevotella sp.
TAGAGCACCTGACTCTTAATCAGGGTGTCCAGGGTTCGAGCCCCTGCAGGCGTACAAGAGACGACTCCAATCATTTGGAGTCGTCTTTTTTTATTTACAGATAACTTTATCCACAAACAACTTTTTACAAAGATAACTTTATCCACAGATACAATCTGTGGACAAAAAAAAGGCCCCTCAAGCGATTCACATCGACTGAAGGGCAAAATAATATGCTATAACTTAATCCACTAGCATGATGCGGGGATTTCAAACCACTTGACGTAGCAGAAATCCTGACGGTGGGGCAAGTTGGCGTTCTTCGGGAACATACGCACGGCAGTCTTATAGTTGCCGGCGTTGCTCAGCTCAAGCTTACCCTCGAATGTATAGTTGTTGCCCTCGCGGCCTACCACCTCAAGAGGACGAACATTGAAGATGCGCTCCTCGCCGTTCTCGTCGGTGTGTACGCTTACGATCTCCATACCGATTGCATCGTCGAGCCCCTGTTCGTTGACAACAAACTTCACAGTGTATTCAACACCTGTCATAGCTCCTGTTGCAGGAATGTCCCAGTTAGAAGACACCACGTTGATGGCATCCCAACGCTCAGCCACAGCTTCCTTCCACTGTGCGATGTCCTTAGCCAACTTATTGTTGTCGGCAGAGAGCTTCTTGAAGCGTGCTGCCTCCTTGCAATAGAACTTGCTATAGTAGTCGTCGAGCTGGCGCTTCATTGTATAGTGAGGAGCGATCTGTGCGATAGAGTTCTTAATCACCTTCACCCAACCTTCGCTATATCCCTTCTTGTTCTTGTTGTAGAACAGAGGAATGATCTCGTTCTCGAGCAGACCGTAGATAGTGGCTGCGTCGAGCTGATCCTGATAGCCCTGGTTCTGATAAGTGCGCTTCTCGGTGAGAGCCCAACCGGCACCCTCGCGATAGCCCTCAAGCCACCATCCGTCGAGCACTGACAGATTGACAACACCATTCATCTCGGCCTTCTCGCCTGATGTACCCGAAGCCTCAAGAGGACGTGTAGGAGTATTCATCCAGATATCCACACCCGACACGAGACGGCGTGCGAGCATGAAGTCGTAGTCCTCAAGGAAGATAATCTTGCCGAGGAACTCAGGACGCTGGCTAATCTCGTAGATCTTCTTGATAAGACCCTGACCTGCACCGTCGGCTGGGTGAGCCTTACCTGCGAAGAGGAACTTGACAGGACGTTCGGGGTTGTTGACAATCTTAGACAGACGCTCAAGGTCGGTGAAGAGCAGGTGAGCGCGCTTGTAAGTGGCGAATCGACGGCAGAAACCGATGATGAGTGCGTTGCTGTCGATGCTCTCAAGCAGAGAGACAACGCGTGAGGGATCACCCTGGTTCTTGAGCCATGTCTCGCGGAACTGAACACGGATATAGTCAACGAGCTTCTGCTTCAGACCCTTGCGAGTCTTCCATATCTCCTCGTCGTCAACATTATATATAGCCTCCCAGATGTTCTGGTTGCTCTGGTCGGACATGAAGTTCTTGTCGAAGTACTTGCCGTAGAGCTGCTTCCACTCAGTGGCTGCCCATGTTGGGAAGTGAACACCGTTGGTGACATATCCCACGTGGTTCTCCTCAGGATAGTAGCCGTTCCAGATAGGAGCGAACATCTTCTGTGACACCCATCCGTGGAGCTTTGACACACCGTTAACCTCCTGACAGGTGTTGCAAGCGAATGTTGACATACAGAACTTCTCAGAGTGGTCGTCGGGGTTGGTGCGTCCCATGCCGATAAACTCGTCCCAAGAGATGCCGAGCTTAGCGGGATAACCACCCATATACTTGCCGAAGAGACCCTCGTCGAAGTAGTCGTGACCTGCTGGCACTGGAGTGTGAACAGTGTAGAGAGAAGAAGCGCGCACAAGCTCCATAGCCTGGTTGAATGTCAGTCCTTCCTCGATATAGTCGCACAGACGCTGCAGGTTGCAGAGAGCTGCATGACCCTCGTTGCAATGATAAACATCCTTCTTGATACCGAGCTTCTTGAGCAGCAGCATACCACCGATACCGAGCAGAATCTCCTGCTTCAGACGGTTCTCCCAGTCGCCACCATAGAGCGAGTGAGTGATAGGCTTGTCAAACTCAGAGTTCATGTCGTTGTCGGTGTCGAGCAGATAGAGCTTCACACGACCCACGTTAGCCACCCATACAGAGGCGTGCACCTGATAGTTGGTGTAAGGTACATCCACAACCAATGGGTTGCCGTCCTTGTCATAGACACGCTCTACGGGAATAGAGTTGAAGTTCTGAGCCTCGTACTTGGCAATCTGCTGACCGTCCATGCTCAGGGTCTGAGTGAAATAACCGAAACGATAGAGGAAACCCACGGCACACATGTCAACGTTGCTGTCAGAAGCCTCCTTCACATAGTCACCGGCGAGCATACCAAGACCGCCAGAGTAAATCTTCAGTGCAGAGTGGATACCATACTCCATGCAGAAGTATGCTACAGACGGGCGCTTGCTGTCGGGCTTAACGTCCATGTACTCACGGAAGGACTTATAGACACCCTGAATGCGCTTCATCAAAGCCTTATCCTTCACAATCTCCTCCTTACGATCAAAGCTCAGGCGCTCAAGCAGCAACACGGGGTTGTGCTTAACGGCACTGTAGAGCTCAGGATCGAGATCTCTAAACAAATCACGTGCCTCGAAATTCCATACCCACCAAAGGTTGTGTGCAATCTCGTCAAGACACTTAAGCTCCTCGGGAAGTGTTGACTTAACAACAAGCTCCTTCCACTGTGGAGCACTCACATAATCAGCTTTAATTTTCATATACTCTCAAATTTGTTATGATGAATCTTTTTTTATTTACTTCATTCTCAATGACGCCCTGCTTAGCGCAAGGTCATAGGCCTGATGGTAATACTTGATAAACTCGCTCCACAGAGCCTTCTTCGACAGTTTCTCGGCTGCCGAGCGGGCGTCTGCCACCTGCTTCTTGGTCATTGCCGAAAACTCAGCCACGGTGTCCTTGATGGCGTCAGCCACCTCAGAGTAGTTGTAGTCGGTGCGATGGATTACCTTCACACCGTCTTTCAGTTCGCCTTCGTGGCCAACCTCGGTGTTGACCCACTGACCGAATCCTGCAAGGTCGGTAGTGATGCAAGGCACCTTGAATGCTATGGCCTCAAGCGGTGTATATCCCCATGGTTCGTAATATGAGGGATATATGCAGAGGTCATTACCTAATATTATATCATAATAGGTCATATTGAGGATACCGTCGTGTCCGTCGAGATAGCAAGGCAGGAAGATCACCTTCACATTGTCTTCCTTGCGGTTGTGCATATCGTAGAACTTCATCATGCTGAGCACATTGTCGTGGCTCATCTCGTGGAGCCAATGGGTGACCTGCGGCACCTCAAGCGGGGTGTCATACTGCTTGCCCGAGTCAAGGCGTTCCTTGAGGTCCTGACGCGGTTCGCCCACCCATCCGGGCACCTCAATAAAAGCGAGAACCTTTTTCTTCAAGTCCTTGTCTCTCAGCAGTCTGTTCATCGACTCTATATATACATCCACACCCTTGTTGCGGAATTCATATCTACCGCTTGTAGATACAATGAGTGTGTCGTCGTCGAGACTCTCGCCGAGCAACGCGTTGGCCACTTCGAGCAGGCGCTTGCGTGCAGCCTTGCGCTTGCGTGTGAAGGTGGCGGCATTAGCTGGAACAAAACTGTTGTCAAAGCCATTGGGCAGCACCTCGTCCACTTTCTTGTCGAGCAGCTCTACACACTCGCGGGCGGTAATCTCGCTCACGGTGGTGAAACAGTCGCAATGGAAAGCGGTCTGCTTCTCTATCGAGTGCTTGCTCTGCATATTAAGCTCACCAGCCATCTGGTCGCCATTGTAAGCGAAGAGATAGTCGTAGAGGGGCTTCATGTTGCCGGCAATGCTTCGACCGATGCTTGTAGCATGTGTAGTGAAGATAGTGCCCACCTGCGGCAACTTGTTGTTGACGTAGAGCAATCCCAGACCTGTCATCCACTCATTGGCGTGATAGATGACCTTGTCCTTTTTTGTAAGAGCAAAATTATAGTAACTCTCGACTACCAGTCCGGCTGCATAAGAGAACATCGAAGCCTCGTCGTAGTCGCCGTAAGCATACAGGCTGTCAACCTGGTAGTTTTCCCAGAGCCAGCCGTAAATCTCGTTTTTCTTCTCATAATACTTCTGGAAATCCACGAGAATAGCTATAGGATTTCCAGGTATGGTCCAACGTCCAACCTTGACTTTCAGACCTTCTTCAGTAGCTGTTTTTTTCCAATCGGCAAGCAACTTTGCATCTTCCTTGAAATAGGGGCATGCATTTTCGTGCCATACGTCAGGACCTATGAAGAACACCTTATCCTGCATTTCCTGCTGTAGCGTATTGGCTCGGGTGGAAAGAACGGTGTAAATTCCACCTACCTTATTGCAAACTTCCCAACTGGATTCGAATA
>JBJEAY010000793.1:0-4470 GCA_051869575.1 Prevotella sp.
TATTTTAATTTTTTAATTCTTAATCCTCCCCCAAGCGTATCCTATCGCTCCCGCCAGTAATATTATTATAATAGGTGAAACACCCAATGCCCATATCGCCAAGGCGGACGCTACGGGAATCCAACAGTTGGACCATGTGACCTTGGCAGTCTTTGCCATTTTGATTGTGGGAACGGCAATGAGGGCGACCACGGCAGGACGAATGCCGCGGAACATGGCAGCCACAACGGGATTGTCCTCAAACTGGTGGAAGAACATGGCAATGGCAAGGATGATGAGGAACGAGGGTAGGGCAGTGCCCAATGCAGTGATGGCGGCTCCCTTGACCTTGCGCATCTTGTAGCCAATGAATACGCTGAGGTTGATGGCGAACACTCCAGGACACGACTGCGCTATGGCAACCGTATCTACAAAGTCGGTTTTGCTAATCCATTTCTGACGTTCTACTACCTCTGACTCTATTATAGGTATCATGGCGTATCCACCGCCAAGGGTGAATACGCCAATCTTGAAGAATGTCTTGAAACTTGTCAAATAAAACTTGTCCAAAACAACTTTAATTCTTTAATTCTTTAATCTTTTAATTTTTCTTCTATCCACTTGCGTGCATTGACAAATGCCTCAAGCCACGGAGTGCAGTCATCCTGACGGCGGCTGCGTGGATACCAACCGTTCTGCCATGGGAAGATGGCACGCTCGAGGTGGGGCATCATGGCAAGATGACGACCGTCGGCACTGCATATACCAGCCACGTTGTAGTCGGAACCGTTGGGGTTGCCGGGATATTCGGCATAGTTGTACTTGGCCACTACGCTGTAGTTGTCCTCGGGTTGAGGCAGATAGAAGCGTCCCTCGCCGTGGGCAACCCATATGCCGAGCTTACAGCCGCTCAGGGTGCGGAACATCACACTGTTGTTGCGCGGGATGTTGAGCGTGAGGAACTGGCTCTCGAATTTCTTCGAGTTGTTGTGGCAGAGGTGAGTCTGATGCTTGTGATCGGGATTGATGAGGTTGAGCTCAGCCATGAGCTGGCAACCGTTGCAGATACCAAGTGAGAGGGTGTCCTCGCGGGCATAGAACTTGTCGAGAGCCTCCTTTGCCTTGGGGTTGTAGAGGAATGCACCTGCCCATCCCTTGGCAGAACCGAGAACGTCGGAGTTGGAGAATCCACCGCAGAAGACAATCATGTTGATGTCCTCAAGTGTCTCACGTCCGCTGATGAGGTCGGTCATCATTACGTCCTTCACGTCGAAGCCGGCGAGATAGAGTGAATATGCCATTTCGCGGTCGCCGTTGGTTCCCTTCTCACGGATGATGGCTGCACGAATGCCCGACTTCTCCTTGCGGTCGGGAGTGACTCCGAGCTGCTCGAATGTACCGTCGAAGTCGGAGCGCATAATCATCTCAAGCGGCTGCTTCTTGTAGTTGGTGTAGCGCTTCTTTGCCATACCGTTGAAGCTCTGCTTCTGGTCGAGCTTATATGATGTGCTGTACCAAACGTCGCGCAGGGCCTCGATGTCGAAGTCGTGCTCCCATTCGCCGCACTTCACTGTGAGCTGGCGCTTGTCGGGAGTGGGATAACCTATCTTTGCGTATGCTATTCCCTGCTCGTCGAGATATGTGCGGAAGTCCTCGTCGTATGCCTCTGCCACCTCAACTACGATACCGGGATTCTCGGCGAAGAGGGTCTTCACGATGTCGCCATCGCGGCAGATATTGTGGAGGTTGATGTTCATACCGCCCTCGATATTGGCGAATGTCATCTCAAGGAGAGTTGTGATAAGACCACCGGCACTGATGTCGTGTCCGCAGTATATCCAGCGGCGGTTGATCATCTCGTTAATGGCATTGAAGGCATCAGCGAAGTATTCGGGATTCTTCACTGTTGGGACATCGTCGCCCACCTTGCCAAGGCTCTGTGCGAAGGCACTACCGCCGAGACGCTGCTCGTCGAACGAGAAGTCGATATGATAGAAGGATGCACGCTTGTCATTTACCATCACAGGACCGATGACCTTGCGCACGTCGGACACCTGACCGCCACTTGACACAATCACGGTGCCCGGAGCTATCACCTTCTGTCCGTCGGGATATTGCTGGGTCATCGACAGTGAGTCCTTACCGGTGGGCACGTTGATGTGGAGAGCACAACAGAAGTCGCTCAAAGCCTTGACGGCACTATACAGACGGGCATCCTCGCCTTCCTGCGAGCGGCAAGGCCACATCCAGTTGGCAGAGAGACTTACGCTCTCAAGTCCATTCACAAGTGGTGCCCAGATGATATTCGTAAGAGATTCGGCTACGGAGAGTACTGAACCAGCCTCGGGAGAAGCAAGACCTGCCTGAGGCGCATGTCCGAGGGCAGTGGCAATACCTTGCTTGCCACGATAGTCGAGGGCAACAACACCACAGTCGCTCAATGGCAACTGGAGGCGACCCTGGCACTGTTGGCGGGCAATCTTACCAGTCACAGAGCGGTCAACCTTATTGGTGAGCCAGTCCTTGCAGGCCACTGCCTCAAGTTGGAGTACTCGAGTCAAATACTCTTCGAGTTTTGAATTAAAAGATGAAAAAATTAAAGAATTAAAGTTTTCATTCGCAGAATCTTTAATATTTTCATTCTTTAATTTTTTAATTGTGACGTAATCAACGTCACCGTAGTGACGCTCAACGGTGGAGTCAACCATCACGGTCTTGGGAGAGTGACCGAACATCTGGGCAACGTCGAGGTCAAACGGACGTACGCCATCTGCCTGCTCGAATGAGAAGTGGGCATCACCTGTGGTTTCACCAACTACATACAGCGGGGCACGCTCGCGCTCGGCAATCTTGCGCACATGGTCGATGTGCTTCTCGTCGATGAGAAGTCCCATGCGCTCCTGACTCTCGTTGGCGATGATTTCCTTGGCAGACAATGTCTTGTCGCCGATAGGCAGCTTCGCCATGTCAATCTTGCCGCCACATTCCTCAACAAGTTCGGAGAGACAGTTGACATGACCAGCAGAACCGTGGTCGTGAATGCTGACAACGGGATTGACATCTTCCTCACAAAGAGCACGCACGAGGTTGTAGGCACGCTTCTGCATCTCGGGGTTGGCACGCTGAACGGCATTCAACTCGATGCCATTGCTATAACGACCGGTATCAACAGACGATACCGAACCACCACCAAGACCGATGCGATAGTTGTCACCACCTACTACGACAACCTTGTTGCCCTTCTGTGGCTCTTTCTTCAGACAGTCGCGCTTGGTGCCATATCCCACACCTCCGGCAAGCATGATAACCTTGTCGTAGGCATAGCGTGTGTCGCCCTTCTCCTGATGCTCGAAGGTGAGCACCGAACCGCAGATAAGGGGCTGACCGAACTTATTGCCGAAGTCGCTGGCTCCGTTGGAAGCCTTGATAAGTATCTGTTCGGGTGTCTGATACAGCCACTTGCGCACTGGCAGGATGTCCTCCCAGTCGCGCCCGCCGTCAAGACGTGGATATGAGGTCATATATACGGCTGTTCCGGCGATAGGCCATGACCCTACACCACCGCCCATACGGTCGCGGATTTCACCTCCCGTTCCAGTAGCTGCTCCGTTGAAAGGCTCAACTGTTGTCGGGAAGTTGTGGGTTTCGGCCTTCAGAGAGATGACGCTCTCGATAGGTTTGGTGCGGAACCAGTCGCTTGTTGACTGGTCGGCAGGGGCAAACTGCTCAACTACAGGTCCCTGCGCAAACGCCACATTATCCTTATATGCTGAGAGAATAAAATTTGGATTCTCCTCGGTGGTCTTCTTAATCATTTTAAATAAGGAAGACTCCATCTCCTTGCCGTCGATGATAAACGTACCACCGAAAATCTTGTGGCGACAATGCTCGGAGTTAATCTGTGCGAATCCGAAAATCTCAGAGTCGGTGAGTGGACGGCCCAACTGTTTTTCAACGTTGTGAAGATACTCAATTTCCTCGGGTGAGAGAGCAAGACCTTCTTCCTCGTTGTATTTCTCAAGGTCGTCAACGCGCTTGATTGGCTCAGGCTCATGATTAACGGTGAAGATCGATTGGTCGAGTCCGTCGTACATGCGCTGGAGCATCGGGTCGTGGTCGGCATCCTTGGATTCAACGGGGAAATATTCCTCGATGCGCTGAATGCCATTAAGACTCATGTTCTGTGTTATTTCCACGGCGTTGGTACTCCATGGAGTAATCATCTCACGGCGAGGACCGACAAAATATCCGTCGAGGCTCTCGCCCGCTTCAAGCTTTGCGTCGCCGTAAAGCCAACTCAGTTCCTTGATCTCGCTTTCGTTGAGCTGATGGTCAACTTCCGTTGCTATCACGCTCTTGGATGACGTTCTGAAAAATAGAATCATATCTTTAGCTAAATTTTATGTTTTTACTATTTTGGCTACAAAGTTACACTATTTTTTTGAGACTGCGAAACAAATGATGAATATTTTTTGAATTAGTATGTAATTT
>JBJEAY010000794.1:0-4459 GCA_051869575.1 Prevotella sp.
ATGCTTGTCCTTCCACGACATATTGATTATCTTGAAGTCATTGGGCAGGTTGTCCTTGGTGTATCCATGTTTCTTTGCCACCTGCCAGTCCATCCAGTAGTTCTGCTTGTGTAATCTCACTGGTATGTCGGTGGTTTTCGTGCCGTTGAATATCTGTGCCGCCACTCCCGCCACGTCATTGGCGATGGTTTCGGCTCCGGCGAAATATCCGGCAATAAACCTGCTGCCCTCTGCTCCGAAGTCCAGCCATGTGGCGGTGAGCATGGGTTTCGTGCTGCTCATGTTCACCATCATCTGCGATTCTTGGTCGTATTTCATCTGCACGTAAGTCATCTTGGAGAATCGGCTCATGGCGAGCATGAGGTTCTCGTTGCCAAGCGAGTCTTGCTTGGTGTCCATGTGGGTGTTCTGCTGCAGGTTGTAGAGCGAGAAGGGGGTGATAGAGTATATCTCGGGCGGAAAGTTGAATATCTCGAAGAGCGTATGCTCCCATCCGATGTTATCCACGATGTCCTTTCTGCCGGCTATCTGCTCCTTTATCCTCTTCTTGCACATCTTGTCGAGATAGTGCGACGAGAGCAAGGTGTTCACTGCGTGAATGCCGCATATCCTGCCTGCAAGATAAATGTTTTCTACAATATTCGTACTGTCCTTGAATCCCACGAGATTGGTATTTTTCCTAAGCATACCCTCGTTGGGGAAAGCCACTGCACCAAACACCACAGGCACTGTGCGTATCATGGAGTCCTGGGTGGTCATCACCGAGTAGGTCACCTCGTCACCGATGGTCATCACCATGTCTGGGAATCCGTTCTTGCCTGCCTCGTTGAGTATGCGTCGAGCCTCATTCACCTCATCGTTATGCCCCCATTTCTCACAGTCGAGATAGAAGTAGGAAAGATGGGCATTGATGCGTTTCCTCTTCAATGCCTTTTCGAGTGACTCCCTGAAATCCTCATAGCAATGAATCCCCTCATGTTGCGAGAATATCACCACTATTTTCTTGGTGTTGTTGTTTTGACAAGCATAAACGCCGAAAGCCATGGCCACTGCGGCCACGGCTATCGCCATAATTATCATGAGTTTCCGAGTCAATCGAACCATTCCTAATTCCTAATCCCTAATTCCTAATTAAAAATGTACTTCACCCCAATCTGCATTCTCCAGCAGTTGTTGGTGTTGCGGAGCACGTCGAACGTGTGGTCAACGAGCTTGGTCACGCCCTCCGAATCCTTGTAGCTCGCGAGCTTATAGATTGGCAGGTTGTTGGCATCCACACGGTTCTTGGCATCCACCACAAGTGGCTTGACGGCTGCTCCTATAGCACTCTTCTGCAATCCCCACTTACTGCTGATGAAGTTGCCGAAGTTGAGGATGTCGAAGTTGAGCTGTATGCGGTTCACCTGCTTGCCCACCTTCACCTTCATCTCCTGGGTGAATCTCACGTCGAAGCGGTTATACCATGGGTTGAACGCCCCGAATGCCTGGGTATATTCTCCCTTGTGCTTGCTCAGGTATGGATCCTGATTGATGAAGTTCCAGAATGCTTCTTTCTGATCCTCCACGGTGAATGTGGTGTTGTTGGCAGTATATTCCATGAAGTTCATCTCGTCCTTCGACTTGGGAATATAGATGAGGTCATTAGACATTCCGTCGTTGTTGAGGTCGCCATTGTATGTCACACTGTACGAACCGTTCTTCTGTCCTGAGTAGAACACTGCTATGCGTGTTGACATCAGGTCATTGGCATAGCTCACCTTGTATGCCGCAGAGGCGATGATGCGGTGGGGAGTATAGATATATCGTGCGTTCTGGGTCTCCTGGATATTAATACCGTTCACCGTGGGCAAGTTGGTCATGGCATTCTCCACCTGGTTGCTCTGCAGACTGTTCATGGTCTTCGATGCCGTCCATGTGTATGCAAGCATAAGGTCGAGGTTCTTCACTGGTGTCATCTTCACCTGTGCCATCACGTTGGCTGAGTAACCCTTATTGGTGTTTGTCATCTCGTAGGCATATCCATTGTCGCTATGTATGCGCTTCTCCACGTTGCCGGGATAGAAGTAGCGGTTGTCGGGACCTGCGAATCTCTGTGCCGTTGCCTTGTCCATATCAATATTGGCATCAAAGGCGGTGATGGCATTGATGTCCTTTGAATATGTTCCCTCGATGGTGAAGAGGTTGTCAAATCCCAAGGGAGCCTTCCAGTCGAGTGCGAGGGTTGTCTTCCACACCTGCGGCATCTTGAAGTTCTTATCCACTGTTATGAGGTTGCTCACTGCTCCTGGTTGTGTGGGGAAGAGCTTCTTCTGGTCGTCGGGCAGGTTGGGCACCACCTCCTTGAGCACCTGCTGCGGTGTGCGCACTCCTCCTGCGAGGTATTGCAGCAGCGGGTTGGCGGCATTGGTAATCTGCACTGAGGTCTGCAACATTCCCGAACCTTCCTGCATCTTACTGAAGAAGATGAGTGGGAATCGGCCTGTGAAGATACCCGTACCTCCGCGGAATCTCAGCGAGCCGTCCTTGGTCACGTCGTAGTTGAATCCCACTCGCGGCGAGAAGAGCATCACGTTGCCGGGCCACTCGCCTGTATTGAGCTTCTTGCCGTTGAAGTCAAGTTCTGCCACCGAGGGGTTCTCGTATCTGTGGTTGGTGTACATCGGCATGTCCATACGCACTCCGAGCAAGAGGCGCAGACGGTCGCTCACCTGCCACTCGTCCTGCACGTAAGCCGAGAGTCGGTTGTATGTCACATCCGAGAGGGCGCGCTCCTTGCCTGTCAACGACCAGCACATGGCGAATGCCACAGGGGCCTTCTTCTGAAGGAAGTCGTCGTAGGAGGCATAGCGATAATATCCCGCACCGTATTTCATATAACAGTTGCTTGCCTTGGTGGATTCAAATCCCGCACCCACGGTGAGGAAGTGGTCGCCAAGTGAGATGTTCAGGTCATCAACAATATTCCAACTCTTCTCGTTGATACCGTTGAGCCATGCGTGTGGGTCATAGCCTACCGACATATAGGCATGGTTCTTTCCGTCGCCGTCGTATGGCTTCATGATTTCTATACATGGGAAGGCTGCATCACACTCACGGTTGTTGGCGTCGTTAAATGTGAACGAGGCGCGCAATTTGTTGGTGATGTTATTGCCGAAGCGGCTGTTCAGCTCTCCTGCAAGCGAATACACGTTATCCACCTTCTTCCAGTTGCTGCCGTCGAACACCATCGAATAGATGCTCACACGACCATCGCCCATACCCATTCCGGGACTTGAATAAAGGTTGTCCTTCTTGCCGTTGGTCTGATTATAGCGAAGTGTAAACTTATGGTCTTTGGATATGTTCCAGTCGATGCGGGTCATCAGTCGGAAAAACTTGTTGTCGCCGGTGAAGTCGTTATACGAACCGGGATTCCAACCGTACATCGACTGAAGGTCGGAGGCAAACTGCTTCATGTCCGACTCCGTCACACGAGAGATGAGGCTCTTGCCGTCTTCCACCCCGTCCTTGGATGCCTGCCACTGGTGAAGCTGCAATGGAGTGTTCTCCAATTCGGCACTTACGAAGAAGAAGAGCTTGTCCTTGATTATCGGACCGCCAAGGGTCAATCCGTAGATGGTGCGCTTGATGTCTCCACGTGGAGCGGTCAGTTCCTCGCCATCCACCCTGTTGCCTCTCAGACTCTCGTCCTTATAGAAATGATATGCCGAACCGCGGAAGATGTTTGTTCCCTTCTTCGTCACGGCATTGATGGTGGCACCCATGAAGTTGCTGTTCTTAACGTCGAATGCCGAGTTCACCACCTGTATGTCTTCCAATGCCTCAAGAGCAAACGGTGTGCCCGCTCCTGGCATCTTCTCACGGTCGAGACCCATGTTGGCGTTGAAGTTGGCGCCATCCACGCTGTAATTGTTCATACCGCCGTCGCGTCCGCCAAACGAACCGCTACCAATATAATAAGGTGACATGGCAAGAATGTCCTGCAACGAGCGGTCAACAGTCGCCTTGTTGTCGATATCCTCTGCTGAGAAGTTCTCCGACGAACCGGTCTTGCGCAATGCCGCAGCCTGTCCTTTCACAACAACCTCCTGCAACTCGTTGCCCGAAGTGAGCTCCACGTTGCACGAATATACCTCACCAAGGCTAATGCGCTTGATGTCGATAACGCTCTTCTTGTGACCTACGTAGCTCACTTCCAAGCGATAGGGACCACCAGGTGTCAGTCCGGTTATGCGAAACTGTCCTTTTTGGTTAGATATGGCGGAATAGGTTACTCCTGATTCCACCTCTGTCACTTTGACCACTGCTCCCGGCAGTATGTCGTCACTGTCGGTAGTAGTACCAGTAATTGTAGATGTGGTGTTTTGTGCGATGGTAAACACCGAGAAAACCATTGATAGATACAGCATCACTGCTGACCGTCTCATCCATTCAAATTTCATTCAATACTTTTTTCAGT
>JBJEAY010000795.1:0-4436 GCA_051869575.1 Prevotella sp.
AGGAAGGGTGATAAAAGAAAATACAGGAATCACCCAATACAGACGCCTTCTTACAGAGGAGAAGGGATTATTGGCAATAGATGATATATCTTCAGCCATGGCATTCGCTTTCTCTGAAGCTGTTCAAGCTACAGGGGCCGACAGCATTATGATAACAGGTGAAATGTCTTCAATGCCTAAGGATTTATATGCTTCAATCCAGGACAAAATGATAATGACACTTCCCCCTGAAAGAAGAAGCGTCACAATTATCAAATCAGAAAAGGCAGATAAAGCTCTCTTGGAAGGCGCAGGCCTTATTGCTCTTGATGAGTTTTTCTACCATAGAGATATTCTAGATAAGCTCTCGCAAATTCAGCTTAATTCCTAGTTTCGATGGTGAGAATGAAATAAGAAGGGAGAGAAATCAAGAATCCCAACCAATAAGGAGACCATCCAAATATAACAGTGGTTGCACAAATAGCCACCACAGTGATTATACCTACGCTAATCAAAGAGACAACAGGAGCCAATGGGCGCCTGTAGGAGCTTCTTGCAATAGCAGCAAAGACATATACTAAGGCAACTACTATCAAAACAATTACAATGTAGTTGACAACAGGCATTTCTTCGTTTTTAGCCTTTGTTTCCTCACTATCGGTATGGGCTACAAACTCCATTGCACCACTATTGCTATCCTTGGCAACAGGAACAAAACCATCAGTTCCTGTCTCTTTTGCGAACATAAGCTTTGCGTCGTCAAGAGTACTCTTACCTAGATAAGTCTCAATCTCTTCTTCAGTATACTCGCCGTTGACCAAAGCATCTTTTATTCCTTCGATTCCCAGTTCATCCAGAATCGTTCTAAGTTCATCCCTTAGTGCAATTTTTTCATCTAACAAAGATTTGAAGTCTTGGGTGTTCTTTTTGTCCATACCACCAAGAGTCTCAATAACAAGTCCCTCGGGATACGTTTCATTTAATACAGCAAGAGCAAGGCCTTCGTTTCCACCAATCTCATTCTTCTCAAGGTTAACACCCTTTCTAAGATCCTCGATTTCAAGTTTCAGCTCCTTTATTACCTTCTTGAACTCTTCGTAGGCCTCTTCTCCCAAATAACCTTCCACAACCACATAGGGATCCCCACCTAAGTAGTCTGTCTGATAAACAGTATCAATTACTTCTTCAATTCCACCGTTTTTATATATTTTGGTTATTTCTTCACCAACTTCTTTATTATATGTACCGCCTAACTCTGTAATATTCTTCTCAGTACGGTCAAAAGTAAATCTTGATGTTCCGCAAGAAACAACAAAAAGACTTATAATTAACAATATAGGAACTATTCTTTTCACAGATAACCCCCGTCCCTTTGATTATAACAAAGAAAACAGCATTTGGTGCAAGTATATCATATTATAGGATAAATACTTTGTTATTATTACAACCAATCTCATTACACCATAATGCCAAATATGTAAAATCGAGTAGGTAGGCTCTCATGTTTTTCCCATGAGAGCTTTCCTCTCACACCACCGTACGTACCGTTCGGTATACGGCGGTTCAATCAAATACAAACTCCAACTGCTTTCCATGGCATCTGTCGGTCATCATTCTCTCTGCATGAAGCCTCTTGTATATCGCTTCTATCTCTATGAGTCCCGTAACCGCATAGAACTTGTTGATGGGTAACGATGAGGCTATCACACCGCTCATCTTCCAATAGCTTTGGTTACCCAATGCACCTCCCCACTTCTTAATCCACCATTCGGGAGAACCCATTTCCTTGATTTTGGATATCCTGTTTTCCTTGGTCTTCCATTGCTTATAGAGGTAGCACCACAATTTCCTACGAATCCAGCCAGCCTTGTTTCTAATCCAGCTCGAGATGTTGCTCCTGGCGTAGTAGTTGATCCACCCTCTCAGGTAGGCGTTCAGTTCAGCTACAATCCTCTGGATCGATACGCCTCGGTTCCTTTTCAGAATCTCGCGTATCTTCCTGGTGAAGGCGTCGAGCTTCTTCTGCTTTGGTTTGCAATAGCCCAGTTGTCCGTACTTCCCCCTAAGTGTTAGGAATGTGAATCCGAGGAACGAAGAGCCTACGGCACTTCTTGCCTCCGTCTTCTCCATGTTCACCTTGAGCTTCATCTTGCCTTCAAGAAATCTGATTACAGAATCCTTGACCCTCTTGCATGAATACTTGCTCTTGGTGAAGATGTTGCAGTCGTCGGCATACCTGACGAACCTCAGCCCTCTTTTCTCGAGTTCCTTGTCATAAGGTGTAAGGTAGATGTTTGATAATAGTGGCGACAATGGTCCGCCCTGTTGCGTTCCTTCCTCCGTCGCCGTGAAGCTTCCGTCCGCCATGACTCCGCTTTTGAGGTATACGTAGATTAGCCTGCGTATGTCCTTGTCGTCGAGCGTACGGTCTACAAAAGTCATCAACAGGTCATGGTTGACCGTGTCGAAGAACTTTGACAAGTCGAGGTCTACAACGTGGCTGTATCCCTCCGCCATGTACTCCTGTGCCTTCCTCACCGCGTCCTCGGCGCTTCTGTTGGGTCTGAAACCGTAACTGAAGTCCGAAAATGTCGGCTCGAATACAGGCGTCAGAACCTGCACCATGGCCTGTTGGATTATCCTGTCTATTACACATGGCACTCCAAGAAGTCTTACGCCTCCGTTGTCCTTCGGTATCTCGACCCTTTTCACAGGCTTGGGCTTATACTTCCTTGCGAGTATCTGTTCCCTAATCCGCGCCCAGTCGTCCCTCATGGCCCTGTCGATTTCCTCGACACCCATTCCGTCAACGCCGGCGCTGCCCTTGTTTCGTTTCACGTTCTGCACGGCTACTTCAAGGTTATAGGGCGAGAGCATCCTCTCGCAAAGATTTGTATTTGGCTCCAACGGGTTTCCTTCTCTCATTGGTCTCCTTTCTACGACACCATCACTTCACCTCGCTTCCACGAGCTCAGTGGCACGTGCCGTGACTTTCCCTCCTATCGAAAAGATTTGACTGTTCGGCCCTTCACGGACTCCCATACCGCTACTATGGCCTCTGCTGACTTCTTGCCGTTCGTTGTTACTGCACCGTCATAAGCGATATTGCAGCCTCGGGTGTCGGCAAGACCTCCCCTGTTAAGAACGTCAACCTTCAGTGCATGTGGCCACCCCATTTACTCCATGGGCCCAGTCTCGGATTTCATCCCATTTTGCAGATTCATCCACCCATAAAGCCTACTATGAGGTTTTTGTTCATCAGCCCGCACTTTTGCCTACGGCTTCCTTCAGACCCTGCATCACTGCAACGCCCTTGCCCTCAGCTAACGGTTCGGCTATCTCTCAAGCCAGACTGCTCCCGTAGTGGACTTTCACCACCAAGTTAACGCCCATGCAGGGCAAACAAAAAAGGGGCATGCAGAGAAGCACACCCCTATAGAGGAAAGAATCAAATCAGAGCTGAGGACCAGCAGAAACAAGAGCCTTTCCTTCTTCTGTATTAGTATATTTAGCAAAGTTCTTGATGAATCTTCCAGCAAGATCCTTAGCCTTGACTTCCCAATCCTCTGCGTTTGCATAAGTATCTCTAGGATCGAGGATGCCTGTGTCAACGCCATTGAGCTGTGTAGGAACTTCGAAGTTGAAGTATGGGATCTTCTTTGTAGGAACAGAGAGAATGTCACCATTGAGGATTGCATCGATGATACCTCTTGTATCCTTGATGGAGATTCTCTTTCCTGTTCCGTTCCATCCTGTGTTTACAAGGTAAGCCTTTGCACCAGACTTCTCCATCTTCTTTACAAGCTCTTCACCATACTTTGTAGGAGGAAGTTCGAGGAATGCCTGACCGAAGCAAGCTGAGAATGTTGGAGTAGGCTCTGTAATACCACGCTCTGTACCAGCAAGCTTTGCTGTGAATCCAGAGAGGAAGTAATACTTTGTCTGCTCAGGAGTAAGGATAGATACTGGAGGAAGAACTCCAAATGCATCTGCACTGAGGAAGATAACGTTCTTTGCTGCTGGAGCTGCAGAGACTGGTCTAACAATCTTCTCAATGTGGTTGATTGGGTAAGAAAGACGTGTGTTCTCTGTAACTGATTTATCAGCAAAGTCAATCTTACCATTCTCGTCAACTGTTACGTTCTCAAGAAGAGCATCTCTCTTGATAGCATTGTAGATGTCTGGTTCAGATTCCTTGTCGAGGTTAATAACCTTAGCATAGCATCCGCCTTCGAAGTTGAAGACACCATTGTCATCCCAACCATGCTCGTCGTCTCCGATAAGAAGTCTCTTTGGATCTGTTGAGAGAGTTGTCTTACCTGTTCCTGAAAGACCGAAGAAGATTGCTGTGTTTTCACCATTCATGTCTGTGTTAGCAGAGCAGTGCATGCTTGCAATACCCTTGAGAGGGAGGTAGTAGTTCATCATTGAGAACATACCCTTCTTCATTTCACCAC
>JBJEAY010000796.1:0-4424 GCA_051869575.1 Prevotella sp.
AAATATATCAACCAGCTCGTAAGAGTATGAAACGATACATATACAATTATCAGACCATAGTCACGTTCAGCGAGAACGTCGTCAACCATTCCATCCTGCTCAGGTGTCAACCCACTGTGGGCAGCTATATGACCGTTGACGAGGAACATCTCATCATCTCGCCTGAATTCCGCTTGACAAGGGGCATCGACCAGCTTGGCAACCGCATCGTTTATGGCGCACAGAGAGACGCTCACGCCTCGCTTGCCTACGTCAGTGCGGGCTTGGTGACGATGTCGCCCTATGTCATAAGGAGCGAGCGTGGGGTGAATCCTGTTTATCTCGTGCAGACAAGGATGACGGATATTGGGCAGGATACATTCGATGCTGACGCGACGGGCACTGCTGATGGTGGAGAGGTGATGTTGGGACATATTGCCGAGGTGGCTATGGAGATATGCCACAAGGTGTATGGGATGATGACCTATGTGCCGTTCTCCACCAATGTCGAGACAACTGCCGCCCAGGTGATGCAGACCTTGCAGGGAGTGTGTCAGGACTATGCCCATCTGATGATTGGATATTGCAGGAGGCAGGGTATTCCCGCACGATATGTGTGCGGATTTATGGAAGGCACTGGCGAGACCCACGCATGGGTGGAGGTGTATGATGGCTACAGTTGGATAGGGTTCGACCCTACCAACGACTGCCGCATCATCTACGGCTATGTCAAGCTCGCCCACGGTCGCGATGCCTCGGATTGTCCTGTCAGTCGTGGAATATATGGCGGACAGGCATTACAGCAAACTCAAATCAGCGTAACATTAAAAGAAATATGATAAAGACAATCGTATCGACGTCACTGCCCATCAACGAGCGGTTCGCGATAAGGAAAAACATTATTAGCAACGGAAAGGGAAACAAGCGAGTGTGTATAGTCACCGGCACTCACGGTGACGAACTCGAAGGACAGATGGTGTGCTATCTCGTGGCAAAGCAACTCAACGAGAATCTCGACCTGCTCGACGGCACGGTGGAGATTTATCCAGCACTCAATCCCCTTGGCATCGACACTATCCAGAGGGGCATACCCAACTTCGATCTCGACATGAACCGCATCTTCCCTGGCAATCCCAACGGAACAATGGCAGAACAGACTGCCCATCTCATCGTGGAAGACCTCAAGGGTGCCGACCTCGTGTTCGACATCCATTCAAGCAACCTCTATCTCAGGGAAACGCCACAGGTGAGAATCAACGTGATGAACGAAGAGGAATTGGTGCCTCTCGCCCAACGTCTCAACATCGACTTTGTGTGGGTGCATGATGCTGCCACAGTGCTTGAATCCACCCTTGCTCATTCGCTCAATTCCACCGGCACCAAGTGTCTTGTGGCCGAACTCGGCGTGGGCCAGCGCATCAACCACAAGATGTGCAACCGCCTCACTCTCGGTATCTTCAATCTCATGAAGGATATGGGAATGTGGAAGGGCGAAGTGCCCCAGAGTCTTATCTCCGACCCCATAGTGTGCAAGGGCGACAGTGTGGAATTTCTGAATGCCGAAACGTCGGGCATCTTCATCACCGAATTGAAGTGCGGTGTTGTTGTTGCCGAAGGCGAGGAGATAGGTCAGATAGTCGAACCCATGACTGGCAAGGTGCTCAGTCGTGTGGTGTCGCCTGTTGAGGGATATATGTTCACCATCCGTGCCTATCCCATAGTGTATGAAGGCTCGCTGATGGCGAGGGTGTTCAAATTTCACTCATGAAATTTGAAATTAAAAGATTAAAAAATTAAAGAATTAAAGTTCCATGCGAATTGAGACGATATTTGAGATGAAATCTCCTTATAGGGATGATTTCCGCATAGATGGCTATTGGTTTGGCTCAGGTGAGAAGACAGTGGCTATCGTAGGTGCCATGAGAGGCGACGAGATACAGCAGCAGTATATCTGCGCACGTATTGTTGAGGCGTTGAAGGATGCCGAATATAGGGACAAGATAGCCGAAGGCAAGAGCATATTGGTCATCCCCTCGTGCAATCCCTTCTCGATGAACGTGTCGAAGAGGTTCTGGGCAATGGACGGCACCGACATCAACCGTATGTTCCCCGGATATGACAAGGGTGAGACCACACAGCGCATTGCGGCTGCCGTATTTGAATATATCAAGGATTTCGAGTATGGCATGCAGATGGCGAGCTTCTATATGCCGGGAGAATTTGTGCCTCATGTGCGCATGCTCAAGACGGGATATGAGGACATTGCCACCGCACAGCTCTTCGGCATGCCCTTTGTCACTGTGCGCGAGCCATTGCCATTCGACACCACATTGCTCAACTACAACTGGCAGATATGGGGCGCAAAGGCATTCTCCATCTATGCCGGACAGACGAATTATGTGGAGGACTCCACAAGCAACCTCACCATCGACTCCATTCTGCGCTTTCTCAAGAAGATTCATGTACTCGACGTGAGGGTGCAGAATGCAGGTTATGAGTCGATTGTGTTGGATGAGGATGAGCTGGTGAATATAATTGCCCGACGAGCCGGAATCTTCTATCGCATGACGGGAGCCGGACCACATGTCAAGGAGGGGCAGGTGCTTGCACGCATCCTCGACCCCTACGACTGCAGTGTGCTCGAAGAAGTCAAGGCTCCCGTGTCGGGAACTGTCTTCTTCGCCCACAACAAACCGCTCACCCTCGAGCATGCAATCATCTACCGCATACAGAAATTCGATTAGAGTTTGTCTCTGTATTCGATGAATATTAGAGTTTTGAGAGAAAGCGCTCGCGGTCAACGATGAATCGCAGGTGCTTTCCCTCACCTATTACATCTTCGCCCTGGTGCGCCACAATGGTGAAATACAGTTTCCTGCCGTCGATCTTGTCGAGTGTGGCAGTGGCTTCCACCTCCGCCCCTAATGGCGACGGTTTTACGTGCGACGACTCGATATGTCCGCCCACCGTGGTTGCACCTTCGGGCAGATGTTCCCTTACTGCCATCATTGCGGCATTCTCCATCAATGCCATCATTGCCGGAGTGGCGAATACGGGCATATCGCCCGAACCTAATGCTATTGCGGTGTTCTGTTCGTTCACCACCGTCTTGCTTGTATAAGTCAATCCTGTTTCCATAATGAGATTTTTATATGTTTTGACAATGCAAAGGTAGCTAAAATCTCCATATTATGCAAATTTAAGACGCAAAAGTTTGCCGTATCCGAAAAAATAATTACTTTTGCACTCTCATTTCAAGCATAATCATTATTAAAAACAGCATATAGCAATGGCACTCATAAAATCCATCAAAGGTCTTACCCCAAAGTGGGGCAAGGACTGTTATTTCAGCGAGAACGCCACCATCGTGGGCGAAGTCACTATGGGCGACGAATGTTCCATCTGGTTTAATGCCGTAGTGAGAGGCGACGTTGCCCCCATCACCATCGGCAATCGCACCAACGTGCAGGACGGTTCGTGCATCCACGTCACCAACACTACAGGCCCCACCGTCATCGGCAATGATGTCACTATCGGTCATAACGCCACAGTGCATGCCTGCACCATCCGCGACGGAGCACTCATCGGCATGGGAGCCACACTGCTCGACCACTGCGATGTGGGTGAGGGAGCCGTTGTGGCAGCCGGAGCACTCGTGCTTCAGAACACCAAAATCGGCCCTCACGAACTATGGGGAGGCGTTCCCGCCAAATTCATCAAGAAGACCAAGGAGAATCAGGCAGAGAGCTTCGGACAGCACTATGTCGAATACTCCAAGTGGTATCTTGAGGAGCAGAACTCTTAATCCTATTTCTCATAGCCCACGGGATGATTCACCAGTAGGGTCTTTGTTTCGTCGAGCTGCAGTTCCTTGGCAAGTGTCTCCTTGTCCATAGTCATTCTGGGCACGGTGGCAAGTCCGAGGGCTGTGCAGGCAAGGCAGATGTTCTGGGATACATATCCCGCATCAATGGCTCCCATGGTATCTGCACCCTTGGCGCGATCGCCGAATTTCGTGCGGTCGCTGACGAGAACGAGACTCACGGGTGCTACTGCCACCGACTCCTGGCGTCCGGCTACGGCAGGGCGCAAGTCCTTGTCGCTCACCTTCTTCAGCAGATTGCCGTCGGCCACGTATAGCCATGCTCCGTCCTTGGTGCATACATACACGAGGATGTCCTGGGCGTTGATAGCCGATGGGGCGGTAATCTTCTTCGTGTCGGGACGGTTGATGCCCCAGGCTGCCCACAGAAGTTCGGCGAGGTCGGCATCAGATACCGCCTTGTCGCTGAAGTCGCGCACTGAATGACGCTGTTGCAGGCTCTCCATGAGAGTCATCTTGGCGCTCTTGGCGGGAGAGGGAAGTGAACGGGTGTCACTTGCATTTGCGTTTTGGCAACTTGTTGTGGCAATGCTTGTAGCTGCCACTACTGCCACTGCCATCA
>JBJEAY010000797.1:0-4417 GCA_051869575.1 Prevotella sp.
TGGCGATAATCCAAAAGCGATATGTCACATCACAAACAATTGACCTGCCTTCGATAGTCAGTGCGGTGATGTATGAGCAGGAGGCTGACGAAATAAATGACAGGTTCGACTATCTCAACAATGCTGATGTGGAAGCACTGAAATCAATCGTGTATTCCACTACGCTGAATCCATATAACTCTTTCGAGCAAACAAGGGACAGAACAGAAGAGGAATTAAAAGACTTGCCTAAATTGCAACGGCAGTTACTGTCTTATAGGGAAAGCCTTGCTGGGGATGACTTTTCAATGATTTCGCTTTATGAAGAGAATGAACGAAACATGACTTACCTAAAGGAACAGATAAGAGACAAAGAGGCGGAGATAAAAAGAGTGGATAAGGAAATTGGCGGGTATGACTTTGACATACCGAATGTTCCTGACCCAAAATTTGAATTGATGAAACAATTGCCCGACTTTTTCCGTAAGCTTCAGCATAAGCTCCTGATGAACCGCAAGCGTGATATCGAGAATATGATGAAGGAGCAACTCAACATCAATCTTGTGTCATATTCAGGCACTATTGAAAGGGTTGAACTCTCGGACAGTGATGACAATATCTCATTCAAGATGTATCACAAACAAGGCAATGAGATACCGCTGAACCAACTTAATGCGGGAGCCAAACAAACCGTGATGCAAGTGCTATTGAAAGTGTTGTATGAACTTGGCGATTACGAACCACCTGTAATGATTGACACCGTGATGGGAGTGCTCGATAAGGAGAGTAGGGCGACGATAATAGAGAATTACTTTCCTAACCTTGCACGCCAAACCATATTGCTGAGTACTGATTCTGAAATCAGGACTGAAGATGACTATAAACTTCTCGAAGCCTATATCTCAAAGGTATATACAGTGCACCGGGACAAGGAACACCAGTGCACAAAGGTGAGTGATGATTATTTTGGTGAAACACTTAAAGATTAATGATATATGAATGACCTGAATTTTGAAGCCGTAAGACAAGTGCAAGGAATGAAGGAACAACTTGCAGATGTGAAGAATGCCATAGAGCAACGTTTCAACATTTCAGAGTATTCTGATAATGTCCGTCCGGTATTGCTCTCAATGTCAACAACAATGAGAGTGTGCCTGCTTGTAGGGCTGAGCGATGACAAACCACGTGATATGAATGAGGTGGGGAGAATAACAGTGTCGAAGGCAAACGAGCCTTATCCTGGCTCGTTCTTCACCAAAGGGAATATCAAGAGGGTATTGGGCGCATTGATAAAAATGAGGTATCATAATCTTGACGTGCTTTGGGAGAGTCCTTCTCAACTTACCAAGATACTTGGTAGTGAGATGCTGAGAGGACGGGAAATCCTAATGAAGGAAGGTGCATTGGACGAATGGCTTAGATTTAACTATTCAAAGAACGGAAGGGCTCGCATAACAATTCCAGCCCTTAATCTCCACATAGGTGCGTATGACAATGGCATGGATGCGTATCTCGATATCAACAATCGTGAGATTAGCAACACGCAAATGCTGATAGCTGGCGCCACTGGCTCAGGAAAGACTAACCTTCTTGCTGTTCTGTTGCAGCAGATGCGCTCGGCTACAGTCGATACAGCATATCCTGTGAATTTCCTTTTGTTCGACTATAAAGGCGAATTTTCTGATCCTGTAAATTCGTCATGGCTCGAACTGTTTGAAACAGATCGTACTGCTATTCTCAACCCGATGGACAAACCATTGCCGTTCACTCCGTTTAAGGATTTCAGCGATTTGAATGACAAGGATATACATATATATTCTACAACTATGTCGAAGGCATTGACTTCCATTGCCGTAGGTGACGCAAGGTTAAGTGCGAATATGGACAATCGCTTAAGTACTGCAATATTCGACTCATACAAGAAAAACAACGGCAAACCTATCACTCTCAAACAGATACTCGATACATATATGTCTGATATGCCTGATGGAAGAATAGACAGTATGGCGAGTGTTCTTATGCAGTTGGTAAAGTTTCAGTTGTTTGCGGATGAAGACAAGATAGACCTCGTCAGCAATTCATATATTATTGACTTGGGCAGATGTCCTAAGGAGGGCGTTTATGCCAAGGCTGTGATGTATTTCGTAATCTCGAAACTGTATGACATTTGCGAAAAGATGCAACCGCAGGCTTCTGACGATGACAGATACGAGATAAGGCATTTCTCTGTGATTGATGAGGCTCACTATATGCTAAGATTTGATAATCAGCCATTACAAGATCTTATTAAAATCGGCAGAAGCAAGGGCATGAGTGTTATTTTGGCCACTCAGGATATGAAAGACTTTAAAAGTAAAAGGTTTGATTTCTTTGCAAACGTGCAATATCCTATGATTATGCTACAACAGTCGCAGGACGATTCTGTTCTTAAAGACTTGTTTGGCGTTTCAGGCAATGCTCTTTCTGAAATGAAGCAAGTAATATCCACCTTGCGCAAGGGCGAATTGATTATTAAAGATACAAGTGAGGATTTACTTGGACTTGGCAATGTGAAAAAATACAAGAAAATAAAAGTAACGCACCTAATATAATATTATTGGCTATGGATAAGTTAGACAAAGCATACGAGGGATTGGAGATGCTGAAGGAAATAGGAATGCCTATCAGCAAGGAACAACTCAATCATATAAAGGAAATGGAAAAGGAGTATCTTGAATCAGAGGTGATACCGTTGATAAAGTCTGAAATACAACCATTGGTTGAGAAGTTGCTGAACAAATTCAACGTGAAGATGGAGATTATTCCCAATAAAGAGCTTGGAATCTCACTTCTTGATAAAACCGAGACGGGAGATTTATCTGACGTAGCACAATTACAAAGGAATGGTTCTTCAAGGTCAACGTCATTAGGCTTTGCTGTTCATTTCCCTGATGGTACAGTTATTAAGAATGGTGATGCTAAAACCACATTTATTGCGGCTCTCAAGAAGTTGGGCCTTGAGAGAGTTGCCCTATTTAAGGAAAGAACTTTTAAAGGGTATAAATTAGTAGATAGGGCACAACGAAAAGACTGTGATTTCGTATGCCAAGAATATATTAATGGCTGGTATGTATATGTCGCGATGTCAAATGACATAAAGATGGAAATGCTGTCAAAGGTGGCAAAAATGCTTGATGTCAATTTGAGTATTGTGAAGGATGATGGTAAGGAGTATTCAGAACCGCAAATGTTCTCGCAAAGCAAGTCGTCGCGTGAACATTTCTCGCTCAATGGCAGTGAGCCATACAATAAAAGGCGTTTTGTGCTGGAGGCGGTAAAACTTTTTATGCGCACTTATCCTACTGCAACATTTAACGACATAACAGAAGCATTTCCTGATAGGCTTCAAGGCAGTTATGGTGTAGCGAAGAAATTGGATTGGGTATTGGAAAAGGAAAGAAATGGATTTGACTTCAGGATTAGATACTCTATGAACAACGACGAGATACTCACGTCATACGACGGAGTGCGGTTTGTCGTTTCTAATCAATGGGGCAACCAATTCTACAGATTTGCCGAGTGGGTGAAGAAGACTATGGGTTGGGAGGTTGAAAGTGTATAATCAATCATTTCACTTCCCAAAATTGGAAAAAATAAAAGTTTGAAAAACATCTGTCACTGTCAGTCTTTTCTGCAAAGTATTGAATAACAGGTATTTAAAAGAGCTGCAGGCTGACAGATGCTTTCAAAAAGGCCAAAACATCGAACCTTCTCAGTGCTAATGACATTGTTGTCTATGCAAAAAAGAACCACTTAAACTCGTTTTCTTGTTGGCGAATAAATAGATACCGTCAAACCTCGGGAAAGATTTGACGGTGTATAATTATGCTGTTCCTGTAAGTGTATTATAAAAAGAACTTTATCTTATCATCTTTTCTTTCTGTATTTTTGGTTGCTTGCGGTGGGATTCTCAGGATTTGTCAATTCAAGATAACCAGCCTCTACAAGTGGGGTAATATGTGCGGCTCGATTCCTTGATTGATTTGATATAGCCAGTCTTTCCATTATTTCGGCGGCAGTGCGTGGAACAGAGCAAAAATTCAGAATGTCCTTCTGTTTATTAGTGAGTTGGAGTTGACGGTTAGTAACTAAGTCGGCTTCGACTTGGTTACTTTTCCATCCGACTTGGTTACTTTTTCCACAGACTTGGTTACTTTTTAACATCTGTTCAGAGTCTGAGTAACTAAGTTTGGTAACTAAGTCACAGCTGTTGTTACCGTCTCTTGATATTGTTATCACGAACTCACGGGTGTTTTCATCATTATCAAATCTTGCACTTAGACCGTCCTCCAATGCTCGTCTCACTCCACTTCCTGCTCCTGTATATGGAAGCAAATATGTATCTTCTAACTTAAAAGTATACCACCCCTAATAATTAAAAAGTATACCACCCTAACCA
>JBJEAY010000798.1:0-4407 GCA_051869575.1 Prevotella sp.
AGGCGTGGTGGTTTCAAAAGAGCAATATGAGGATATTATAAAACAGACACCTGATGCAAGAGACCACTATCAGGAGATGATACGCCCCCGCGCCGTAAAGTCAAAACAGGAACAGACACAGCGAGCCAAGGACAAGGCAGAGGTATTCACACCGGCATGGATATGCAATGCCCAAAACAATCTCATCGACGAAGCGTGGTTTGGCAGGCAGGAAGGACTCTTCAACTCTCCCGACCCAAGCGACCCTCACAAGTGGATAAACAACGAAGACAAGATAGAGTTTCCCGAAGGCAAGACATGGAAGGACTATGTGGCTGACGTGCGATTGGAGATAACCTGTGGCGAGGCTCCGTATCTGTGCAACCGTTACGATGCCGTCACAGGTGAATACAACCCCAACGTGAAATATCGCATAGGAATGCTTGACCGCAAACTGCGCATTGTATCGGAAAATGCCAAGGACTCAAAAGAGTGGATTCTTTGGGCTAAGATTGCCCTACGCTCCACCTACGGTTTTGAATGGCAAGGCGACAATCTTCTTCTTGCCCGCGAAGCTCTCTTCTTTACATTTGAGGAACACTACATCGCCCAGTTCGGAGAGAAGAAGTTCAGCCAGAACAAGATGCGTATGATGCCGGGAGTGGCTTACATCATCTCGTGGAACGTATGGCAGATGGACGGACTGACATACGGGCTTCCGGGGTTCACCCCAAGAAAGCCTAAGAAAAAGCCTGATGCAATAGAGCAAGCCTTGATGTTTGGAGATGGGTTTGACATTCCCACAACGAAGGAAAAACCTATAGGCCCGTTCGAGCGATACTGCCTTATCAAGGATTTCCTCGAAGGCATCGACCTGAAGAAAGCCACGTTGAAGGCGCAAGACTTTCATGACCTCTCAGCTCCTCGGCTGACATTTGAATCATTAGTGAATAACAATAAAGCTCAACAATAAATACCCTCAACTTCTTATGGATAATACATACAATACATTAGAAGACATACAGGTGGCACTCGGCGCATCCTCTGCTGATGATGACAAGATAACGCTTCGTTCGGAGCAAAGGAAAGCCATCAATGATGCAAAGGCACAGTTCTGCAAACGGAGCGGCAGCAAGACATCCGGCTATCTGTGGACGGTGCAGCCGAAGTATGCGCAGTACCTGTGGAATGCCAAAATGCGCTTTGGCAAGACCCTATGTGCCCTGCAACTTGCACGCGAGATGAATGTGAAGCGCACCATCATAGTGACCCATCGACCAGTGGTGAGCGACAGTTGGGGAACAGACTTCCTGAAAGTCGTCACCGACCGTATCACAGGCAATGACAACCAAAGGAACAAGTGGGACTTCGGCACCCTCTTTGACGACGAGCAGCACGACAAGCGCAAGTTCTACGACTTGGAGAAGTTTGTCAACCGCAGCGACGACCACCACTACGTATTCTTTGTCTCAATGCAATACCTCCGTCTTTCCGAACTTGTGAACATCAAGACCCAAACCAAGAACAAGGACAAGGAGGAGACTGCCCCCGGACATAATGCCGCCAAGGAGAATGAGAAACTGAAGGCAGACATACTCCGCACCAACTGGGACTTGGTGGTGATTGACGAGGCACATGAGGGAACGCGCACTGCCCTTGGCAAGCGTGTGATTGATGAGTTTCTGAAGAAGGAGCAGACAAAGATGCTCCACCTCTCGGGCACACCCTTCAACCTATATGAAGACTTCAAGGAAGAGGAAATCTTCACCTGGGACTATGTCTCCGAGCAACAGGCAAAGCGCGAATGGAGTGTGAATCATCCCGATGAGCCAAACCCATACGCCGAACTGCCGCAGATGAAAATCTTCACCTACGACATCACCCGCAATATAAAGGACGTGGTGGATCACGACGGCATCTTCACCTTCAACGAGTTTCTGCGCACATGGACAGGCAACCCCAAGGCCGACCATGCCGTGATGCCCGAAGGAGCCAAAGGACGCTTTGTTCACGAGGAGGAAGTGAAGAAGTTCCTCCAATTGCTTTGCACCAAGGACGACAGCAACAACTTCCCGTTCTCTACCAATGAGTACCGCCGTATGTTCCGCCACACGCTTTGGGTGGTGACGCACGTTGATGAGGCAGCAGCCTTGACGCAGCTGTTGAGGGAGCATCCCATATTCAAGCGTTTCGATATTGTGAATGTAGCAGGTAAGGGCGATATGGACGAGCAGAACGAGAATGCCCTCGATGCCGTGAAGAAGGCAATTGGCAGCTTGCCCGAGAAGACCAGTACCATCACCATCTCCTGCGGCCGTCTGACCACGGGAGTCACGGTGCAACCTTGGTCAGCAGTGCTCTATCTGAAAGGTGGTGACAGTGCTGCAACCTATATGCAGACCATTTTCCGTGTGCAGTCGCCCTACAAGACAGCCGACGGCAGGATGAAGACAGAGTGCTATGTCTTCGACTTTGCTCCCGACCGCACACTGAAGATTGTGGCCGAGACAGCCAAGTTCTCTTCTATGGCTAAGACCAAGGAGAAGAAGACTGAGGAAGGTGAGGAAGAGAAGACACAGGAGATGCGCGACAAGGAGACCGTACGCGACTTCATCGACCTTTGTCCCGTCATTTCGATGGACGGAGGAATGATGAGTCCTTATGACATCACGGAAATATACAAGCGTTTGGAGAATGTCTTCATCGACCGCCTTGTGCGCAAGGGCTTCGACGATCCTTGTCTCTACAATCAGGACGAGCTGAACAAGATTGACAAGGAAATAGTCAACCATATAGGTGAGAATGGTGGCAAGGCTCCCGACGAGAAACGCCAAGAGGCAAAGAAGGTAATCGACCTCAGCCACATGAGCGAGGAGGAGCGTAAGGAATATGAGGAGAGCATACGGCGCAAGAAAGCCGAGGCTGCCGAGCGTGCGAAGAAGAAGGCGCAGAAGGATGAGAAGTTCAGGCAGCAATGGGAGCAATGGACAGAGGAAGAGCGTGAGGAATGGCTTCAGAAAGAGGCTGAACGCTTGGCTCGCAACGAACAGTTGAAGAAGGCTCGCGAGGAGTTTAAGGCTCGTATGACCAACATCCGTGGCATTGCCCTGCGCATACCGCTACTGATGTATGGCGGAGCCGATGCCGGCGACCCGAAAGACGAACTGACAGTCGATAACTTCACACGCAAGATTAAGGACGAGTCGTGGGCGGAGTTTATGCCCAAGGGCATCTCGAAGGAGGACTTCAACAAGATAAAGAAGTGCTTTAATGCCACTCGCTTTGAGGAGGCGGGAAAGAAATATCGTGCCCTCACCCGTGAGGCTGACTTCATGCATGTGGACGAGCGCATCCGTCAGATTACGGAGATATTCTCCTATTTCCGCAATCCCGACAAGGAGACGGTGCTTACTCCATGGCGTGTGGTGAACATGCACATGAGCGACACCTTAGGTGGCTGGTGCTGGTATGACGAGACCTTCGACGAGAAGACCGGACAGTTGGACACTCCCCGCTTTGTCAACCAAGGCGATGTCACCCGTCAGCTCTTCGACAATGTTGACCTTGCAGGCGAGGTGCAGACGAAGATATTAGAGATAAACTCAAAGACAGGACTTTATCCTCTTTACGTCACATACTCACTCTATCGCCGCCGCTTGAAGGAATATGTCAAGGCTGAATGCATCGACCCTGACACAATCAGTGTGCAGGAAGAGCAGGTGGTGTGGGACGACATCGTGCGCGACAACATCTATGTCATCTGCAACACTCCGATGGCTGTTGGCATCACCCGTCGCACTCTCTTCGGCTTCCGCGACGTTGACCGCAAGGCGAATATCAAGAACGAACAGTTAATAACCCGCGCTTCCTCCGACCAAGAGGCTCTCGTCAAAGACCTCAAGTCCGTCGGATTCTGGAAGGGCAATACAAGCAAACAAGAAATGAAATTTAATGCAGTGGTGGGGAATCCGCCGTATATGTTGAAGAATGAAGCTACAAGCGATACTCCGATATATCACCTCTTTATGCTGACAGGATTCAAATTGTCAGATCTTGCAACATTTATTACTCCAGGAAGATTCTTATTCGATGCAGGAAAGACTCCGAAGGAGTTTAATGAGAAAGTACTTAATGATGAACATTTCAAAGTTGTCAAATTTAGTCACAATAGTACCGATTTCTTTGAAAATGTTGATATAAAAGGAGGTGTGGCAATTACTATGAGAAATGCCAACGCTAATTTTGGAAAGATTATTAGATATACAGCATTTCAAGAATTGAATGCTATCCTCAATAAGGTTATTAATCACAAAGGTTTCAAGTCTATTGATACTGTTATATATCTTCAAAATAAATTTAATCTCAATGCTTTATATGAGGACTATCCACAATACCGTAGTATCATTGGGAGTGGAGGAAAAGAAAAAC
>JBJEAY010000799.1:0-4400 GCA_051869575.1 Prevotella sp.
TTTCTTCTTTTCCTTCGCTAATTCATTATTTTGTATTATCTTTGCAGCGTATTTCAGGCATATCTCTCCTGCATAGAACTTGAAAACTATGGGAATATACATAAACAGAGGCAACAGAGAGTTCCGCGACATCGTCGCTCACGAGTATGTTGACAAGTCGTCGCTGATACCGATTGTCAACGCTACGCTCAACTCAGAAAACCGCTATAGCTGCGTGACCCGCAGCCGACGATTTGGCAAGTCGATGGCGGCTAAGATGCTATGTGCCTATTACGACAAGTCATGCGACTCGCGCGAATTGTTTTATGGATTGAAAGCGGAACAGGACAGTACATTCGAGACCTATCTCAACAAATATTATGTGATATGTATCGACATGACCGACTTCACTACGAGATTCAGGAACGAGAAGGATATAGTGAAGATAATACAGAACAAAATTATTAATGATGTTTTGTCAGAATTCCCTCAGGCAACCAGACAAGAAGATGATGACCTGATGGAAATTCTCTTCCGCATCAGCGATAGTACGGGTGAGCGTTTCGTAGTGATAATCGACGAGTGGGATGCCATACTGCGTGAAATGGGTACCGACGATTACATCACCACGTCATACGTCGATTTGCTTCGCCGCTTGTTCAAGGGGTCCAATTCGAACATAGTCACCTTGGCTACTTGGCATACGACTATGAGGCTGAGGAATGCTATATCCCAAACAAGGAGGTGGCTGACGAAATGAACAAAGTCATCATGGCAACATCTTGGGAACCGCTTGCCAAGACAATACAGAGCTCCAAGGCTCTTCTCAACGCCACCATCGCAGGCAACGAGCAAGCCGTAGCACGTGCCATTGACATAGCTCACGACGAACATACAAGCATCCTCGCCTACAACGATGAAAACTCCTTGGCATGCGTGCTCACCATTGCCTATATTTGGGCAAGAAACGAGTACGTCATCCACCGCGAATATGCCACTGGCAAGGGCTATGCCGACCTTGCGATGATTCCCCGTCGAGACGTCAACAAACCTGCATTGGTTATCGAACTGAAGTTCAATCATTCCGCCGACACCGCCCTCGACCAGATAAAGCGTAAGGATTATCCCGCAAAGTTGGTCGAATACACTGGCGACATCCTTCTCGTAGGGATAAACTACGACAAAGAGACAAAGCAGCACACATGCAAACGACATGGGCGACATAGAAGGGCACCATGCCCTCGCCGAGGCGTATGAAATGGGTAAAGCATCATCTTTGTCGCAGGCACGCGAGTCATCTGAGTATTGAGATTGTGGTCTGACACATTTTCCAAAATATCATTAAGAAAACAAAAAAGTAAGGAGTAATTGTTTGTCTTTCAATAGAAATTATGTATCTTTGCATCCGAAATTTGGACTAAAAAACGGAGTATTACTCCTATTTTTGGTCCACAAAACAGTAATACAAGGATGAATAATTATGTTTGAAAGGTTTACAAAACTTGAAGATACTGCCTCAGACAGCATATTTCTGTTCGGAGCACGTCAGACAGGAAAGACCACTCTGACAGGCGAATTGTTTCCCGATGCGCCAAGATACGACTTGCTCGATTCTATAACATACGAACGTCTGCAACGCAACCCCTCCCTACTCCGTCAGGAGCTGGAGCTATTGCCGTCGGACACGCTTGTAGTGATCGACGAGATTCAGCAGATACCGATTTTGCTGAATGAGGTTCACTGGCTTATAGTCAACAGAAATCTGAGATTCGTACTCAGCGGTTCCAGCGCACGCAAGTTGAAACGCAGTGGAGCAAATATGCTTGGAGGACGTGCATTGAGAAACACCCTGTTCCCATTGGTGAGTTGCGAAATCAACGATTTCGACCTCATACGTGCCATACATAACGGAATGATTCCCCGACATTATCTTGCCCCCAACGTCAACGTGCTTTGGCGAAGAATGCAGGCATATATCACCGTATATCTCAAAGAAGAGATAAAGGCAGAAGCTTTGGTAAGGAACTTGGCAACATTCAACAGATTCCTTGAAGTGGCTGCCATGACCGACGGTGAAATGGTTGTGTGGAAAAACATCGCACAGGACTGCGGCATAGACTCAAAGACTGTGAAGGAATATTTCTCCATACTCGAAGAAACCCTTGTCGGTTATCTTATACCTGCCTATACACGAAAAGTGAAACGGGACATCAGACAGGCTCCACGTTTTTACTATTTCGACCTTTGCATTCCGAATTATCTCCTCGGCCGCAAGCACCTGCAACCGGGAACTGCCGATTTCGGACATGCGTTTGAGCATTTGATGATTCAGGAGATTGTGGCTTATCTCGGCTACCACTATGTTGACAGTGGTTTGTCCTATTGGCATACTTATTCAGAACTTGAGGTGGATGCCATTATAGGCGACGCTCTTGTTGCCATAGAGTTCAAGTCAAGCAAGGAGGTTCAGCTCCGGCATCTTGGCGGACTTAAAGCTTTTAGGGAAGAGCATCCCGACTGCCGCTGCATTGTAGTTTCCATGGACGAAAGGCCACGCCTGTTGCAAGGCTTCGAGGTTCTCCCTGCCAATGACTTCCTGCGCATGTTGTGGAACGACGAGATTGTCAATCCTGATATACTATAATATGTGCAAGACGTGATATTTGTGTATCTCGGCACTCCGCCATCAAGTTTTATGGAATAAACATCATCGCGAACATATTTCCATAAAAATGGTAATAATCCCCGAAATCTGTATAACGCAGGTTTCGGGGATTATTTGTACCTTTGCAGCCGATATGAAGAAGATTGTTTTATCTATAATTATGTTGGCTATGACAACGACATTTTCAGATGCACAGAATGTGCAGAATAAGGCAGCGGAAAACAGTACGCTGCAGTTAGTACGGGAGTGGGACAAGACATTCCCAAAGATTGACAAGGTCAGGCATGAGAAGGTGACGTTCCGCAACAGATTCGGCATCATGCTTGCTGCCGACCTCTATGTTCCGAAAGAAGCCGAAGGCAAGATGGCAGCCATTGCCGTCAGCGGACCTTTCGGTGCAGTGAAAGAACAGGCAAGCGGACTCTATGCGCAACATCTTGCGGAGGAAGGTTTCCTTACCATTGCCTTCGACCCCTCGTTTACGGGCGAAAGCGGTGGCGCGCCTCGCTATTCTTCCTCTATGGACATCAACACCGAGGACTTCTGTGCTGCGGTGGATTATCTCTCGTGTCGCGATGATGTGGATGCCGGGCGCATCGGCATACTTGGCATCTGCGGATGGGGAGGCATTGCACTGAACGCTGCGGCCCTCGACCCACGAGTGAAAGCTACGGTGAGCGTCACCTTATATAATATGACGCGCGTGACGCAACAGGGATATTTCGACTCCATGGACGAGGAGGCCCGATTCAAGTTGAAACAACAGTTGGCTGAGCAGCGCACTGAGGAATATCGCAAGGGAGAGATACTTCCACAAGGCGGACTGCCAGACAAGCCTGCCGATGATGCTCCCGAGTTCCTGAAACAGTATGTGGCTTATTACAAGTCGGAAGCACGTGGTTATCATCCCCGTTCGCTCAACTCTAACATGGGATGGAACATCACCTCGCCTCTCATGCGCCTCAACCAGAACCTGTGGATTGCAGCCGACGAGATACGCACTCCCGTACTTATCGTCCACGGCGAGAAGGCTCACAGCCGATACTTCGGCGAGGAGGCTTATCAGAAAATCACAAGCGGCAAATACGCCGACAACAAGAGTCTGCTGATAGTGCCCAATGCCACCCACTGCGACCTATACGACGGGGGCGAGGGCAACTTCATCCCATGGAACGAGATTGTCAATTTCTACAAAACAAACTTCTGGTTCAGCGAATGGCCCAAAGGCAATCCCAACACCCGCTATGCCCAGTATTTCACAGGCGACAGCCATCTTGCACCCATTGCTCCCAAAAACCTTTCGGCTGATGAAAAGACTATTCAAGGCTATAGCAATGTGACCTTTGAGCCTGGTTGCCGCAACAACTGGCACATCCATCACGGTGCCCACCAAATCCTCATCTGCGTCAGCGGCAAGGGATGGTATCAGGAATGGGGCAAGCCCGCCATACCGCTAAAAGCCGGCGACATCATAGACGTCCCCGAAGGCGTAAAGCACTGGCACGGAGCACAAGCCGACTCATGGTTCCAGCACTTGGCTACCCATGCAAAGACAAGTGGAGAAGAGCGTAACGAATGGTTGGAGCCAGTGAGCGACGAGGAGTATAATAAGTTAAAATAACGACAGTGCTCGACGGATATGCCATATCAGGAGACTGTGTAGCCGACTCAAAGGAGAGCGTACACAATTGGCTGAAGAGAATAGGTATGATGAAATGATTATACCACAGATATCAGGGATTATCAGAGAAGCATA
>JBJEAY010000800.1:0-4382 GCA_051869575.1 Prevotella sp.
CCGATCTAAGTGGAGCTTGATGACATCAAGGCGAGAATTCTTGTAATGAAGAGTGAAGAATGACTTATTCACTTAATAACAATATAACGACTATGGAAGAAAAGACACGCTACTCAGATGCTGAACTCCAGGAGTTCAAGGAGATAATCGACGAGAAACTGCGACTCGCGCGCAGAGACTACGACGAGATGATGAGACAGTTGATGAACGCCGATGGTAATGACTGTGACGACACGTCGCCCACCTACAAGGTACTGGAGGAGGGTAGTGCCACTCAGAGCAAGGAAGAACTGATACAGTTGGCCAACCGCCAGCAGAAGTTCATCCAGGGTTTGGAAGGTGCCCTTATCCGTATCAAGAACAAGACCTACGGTATCGACCGCATAAGTGGCAAACTGATACCTAAGGAACGTCTTAGGGCAGTGCCTCATGCCACACTCAGTGTGGAATCGAAACTCAATAGAAAGAAATGACAAAAAAGAAGATTACGGTTACGCGAAGCAGAATGGTCATACTTTTAGTATTGGCCATACTGCTCGTTGACCAAACGATAAAGATTGCCGTAAAGACCAATATGACACTGCACGAATGTCTGCCAGTGTTCAGTTGGTTTAAGATACTCTTTATCGAGAACAACGGTATGGCATACGGTATGGAGATTGGCAGCAAACTGTTACTCTCCATATTGCGCATATTGCTTGTGGGAGTCATCTCTCTTTATGCCTATCGTGTGGCGGCAAAGGGAGCTCGCACGGGTTTTATCGTATGCTTGTCGATGATAGTGGCAGGTGCTCTTGGCAATATCATCGACGGTATGTTCTACGGTATGATGTTCGAAGAATCGACTATCGTAAGTACGGCATCGCTCGTGCCCTTTGGCGAGGGATATTCCTCGTTCATGATGGGCAAGGTGGTGGATATGTTCTATTTCCCCATCATCGAGACCACTTGGCCCCAATGGGTGCCTATGGTAGGCGGTCAGGAGTTTATCTTCTTTAGTCCGGTGTTCAACTTTGCCGATGCAAGCATCTCTGTAGGAGTAATATGGATGGTGCTGTTCTATCGCAAGGAAGTGTCGGAGGTGTCCTTGTCGAAATTGTTGAAAAAATGAAGAATGAAGACGAGTTGTTGAGCGTATGCGAAAAATGAAGAATGAAGAATGGCTGCGCAAACCAAGTTACATAGTGATTGTAGCCGCCATTTGTTTGGTGTGCATAGGGTGTAAGCCAACTGTTCCGGGTGATGTCATTCAGCCGGGCGATATGGAGGATATCCTATATGACTATTATCTGTCGCGCGAGATGGCTCAGAAACCCTCGGGCGAGGGCAATTCGCCTTATCTGCGCACGCTCTACTATAAGGCGGTGCTCAAGAAGCATGGGGTGACGGAGGCAGAGTTCGACTCATCGCTTGTCTATTACTATGGACATGCAGAAGAGTTTACCAAGATATTCAGTCGCGTGAGCGACCGTATGCAGGAATATGGCAAGTCTCTCGGCATCAACACCAATGGTATGGGAGGCACTCTCACACATTATTCCGCCACGGGAGACACTGCCAATATATGGCGTGGGGCAACGAGCGTCATGTTGCTGCCCAAGGCTCCATATAACCGCTTTGACTTTGAGATTAAGGCCGACACATCATTCCACAAGGGCGACTCGTTTATGCTCAGCTTCATGACCAACTATCTCTACCAGCAAGGTACGAAGGACGCCACGGCATATATCGACGTGAGATACTCCAACGACAGTATTGCCTCCTTTTCGACGTCGATTAGTGTATCCGGGCAGTCGCAGTTGAGGGTGATGGAATGTAGCAAGCACGACATTAAGCAGATCCGTGGATTCATATATCTCAACAGAGGCAGCGATGAATCGGAAACCGTGAAACTGATGTTTATCGACAACATACAATTCGTAAGATTCCACAAGAATGAGTCAAAGAACACGCAAGATAGCAGTACACCACCTGCAGCTCCCCGACGGGACGACATGCGGCCCATCGGTGGTGGAGTTTCTCCCCAACGGACAGGTGATACACTGGCACCCGTTAGACCGGGAGGAACCCCAAACGGAATGGTTGGGGGGCACCGTCCACCTCTTCAAAGGAGATGACGACAAGCTGACAGTACACATATAATAAATATAATAAGGTATAAGAAATATGAAGAATCTGAAGACACGTTTGGCGCTGATGAACTTCCTTGAGTTTGCCGTATGGGGAGCATATCTCACCTGTATGGGGCGTTATCTCGGCAATATTGGTGTGGGTACGGAGATTGGTTATTTCTACTCCATGCAGGGAGTAGTGTCAATCTTTATGCCTGCCGTCATTGGTATAGCAGCCGACCGCTGGATTCCGGCACAGAAGATGCTTGGCATATGTCATCTCGTGGCGGCAGTGTTCATGATTCTCACTGCATGGTATGGAGCCACGGCAGAGGGTGGGGTGGATTTTGCCACCATCTTCTCGCTCTATTCCGTGTCGGTGGCTTTCTATATGCCTACCATAGCATTATCCAATTCGGTGGCATACACGGCATTGCGTCAGGCTGGTATGGATACCGTTAAGGATTTTCCACCCATCCGAGTGTTTGGCACTGTAGGATTCATCCTCACCATGTGGTTTGTGGATATCATGGGGTTCCAAACCAACCATTGGCAGTTTGTCACCTCAGCCGTTATAGGCATTGTGCTCTTCCTCTATTCGTTCACGTTGCCAAAGTGTCCAGTTGCCAAGGGCGATGAGCATCGTTCCCTTTCCGAGGCATTCGGATTGCAGGCTTTCACTCTGTTCCGCCAAAAGCAGATGGCCCTGTTCTTCATCTTCTCGATGTTGCTTGGTGTCAGTCTTCAGATCACCAATGGATATGCCAACCCGTTCATCAGTAGCTTTGCCTCCGAGGCAGAGTTTGCCGACACATTCGGTGTGCAGCATGCCAATATCCTGATATCACTCTCACAGATAAGTGAGACTCTCTGCATATTGCTCATCCCGTTCTGCATGAAGCGTTTTGGCATAAAGAACGTGATGCTCATATCCATGCTTGCATGGGTGTTGCGCTTTGGCCTGTTTGGTTTGGGTGACCCAGGCAGTGGTGTGTGGATGTTCATATTGTCGATGATAGTATATGGTGTGGCGTTCGACTTCTTCAACGTCAGCGGTTCGTTGTTTGTCGATCAGAACACAGCTCCCGAGATACGTTCAAGTGCCCAGGGACTGTTTATGCTTATGACAAATGGCATTGGCGGTACGATAGGAGTGATTGCCGCACAACAGATAATCAATGCCTATACTCACGGAATAACAATAGGCGACCAGTTCTATACCGTTGGCGAATGGTCCACATGCTGGTTTATCTTCTCAGCTTACGCCCTTGTCGTGGGATTAGTGTTTGCACTGGTGTTCCATCCCCAAAAACTGAAATAGCGTATGTTAATAGATAAAGTGAGATTGCTCTTGGATTCAGTTGGCTGCATAAAAGACGACGACAGTATCTGCATAGTCATATTGGTGGATGAGAAACGACATTCGCAACTGACGTTTGTCACCGATGAGACAATGAAGAACCAGTTGACGATGCGTCTTTACAAAAAAGAAGACGACTCCCGATTGACGAAATTGCTCCCCGAGGTGATGTGGGAGTCATTGCGTGGGTTCTCTGATAAAGAAGACTACGAGATGGTGGTTGACTCGGTGAGAGAAGATGGTGAATACCACACCGTGCTGCACAACAAGATCTTCGGCGGAAAATACGATATCCGCATATCGGATGCGGTATTGTTGCAGGAGGTGACAGGCATACCATTGTATATCAATCTCTCCCTTGTGCGTCAACAGATGGCACCATATCACCCGGGTGGAAACACCACATCATTACCTATCAACGTGATGCCGTTGGAAGTGCTTGAGAAAGGACTTGCCGACAGTATAGCCAAGGAAGACTACCACATGGCCCAAAAACTCAAAGATGAAATTAATAAACGTAAATCACTCAAAAATAAAGGAGGGGAAAACCGATGAAGGAAATCAGATTCTTTTACGATGCCAATGCACCGGCATCTACCGAATTGCCTGATGACGAGGCAATGCACGCGCTTCGCGTATTGCGCCTAAAGAGTGGCGATGAGTTTATGATTATGGATGGCCGAGGCACCTACTATCGTGCCGAGGTTACTCTTGCTGCCACCAAGAAGTGTATGTATCGCATTATTGAAACCATGCCACAGGAGCCGCAGTGGTTGGGCAAACTCAATATTGCCATTGGACCGACAAAGATGATGGACCGCATAGAATGGCTTGTGGAGAAAGGCACTGAGATTGGGTTTGACGGCATTACATTCGTCAACTGCAAGAACTCAGAGCGTAGGGTAGTCAAG
>JBJEAY010000801.1:0-4379 GCA_051869575.1 Prevotella sp.
CATAGACAATAGCTTGCGACTCCTTAGCTACCTTCATGGCAAGTTCAGTAGCGATAGCTTTATCCTCAAGCCCTGGAGAGTCAATGATGCAAATGCCACCTTCCATCAAAGGTTGAGAGCAATACATCACAGCATGCTTCACTCTGGCAAAGCGCTCCACCTTACCCGTGTTCCTAAACTCCAATTCGTCATCAAAGGTGTACTTATACTCTTCCTGGAAATCTTCCACACTCATTTGGATGCAGTCTCCTGTTTTGATGCTGCCATCCTTTTGTAGCCCGTCCGCCATATATACGTCAACCCTATTCTCGTCCTCGGGCCTGCCATACTGTATGTAAGTCAGTATGGCTGTACATGGGAGCGAAGATTCCGGAAGGATCTTAGCTCCTATCAACGCATTGATAACTGTACTCTTGCCACTGGAGAAGGTACCCATAATGGCCACCTTGAACAAGCCGTCTCTCACGGTCTTGGCTTCGTTGTCACACAAGGCCTGCGCGGTACTCAGACCTAAACCCTCGATGCCGCCTGCCACACCAATTTCGTTGGTGCCGGCAAGTGCGCCGATGTTTGTCAAACTCGACACAAGTTTTTGTTGTTTTTCTTTACTAAATGCCATAATCGTTATATTATTAGGGAATTAATGGTTTCAATGGTTTCGGAAGCCTTCGACGCTTTCTCTTCTTCATCCTTTACAATTTGGTTGACAGATGAAAGTATCTCGTCGTAGTACTTCATTATCTCTGTTTTGAAATCGTCCGACACCTGCTTGAAGCGCATTTCTGCCTTGCCCATAATGTCTGCCTTATTCTTGTCAATAATCTCTGCCACCTTGGACTTTAAGGTCCGCTTGTACTCTTCGTTCATGGAGTCCTTACCCACTATCTTTACAATCTCTGACGCTGCCACCGCCACCCATCCCAACGGGGTAACAAATATGCCAGCCAACACGCCTCCGATTGTCAAGGCATCAGTGGTACTGTTTCCGGAAGTTGTCTTGCGGGAGAAGAACGTGTTGACACCGAATGAAGATGCTATTTTCTTCTTGATGGCGCCTTGCGCTTCGAGTGACTGAATGCTGTGGGTGATGTTTCTTAAATCCAAGTCCATCATCTCGAGCAGCATCTTTGCTTCTTTCTCAAACTCGCCGTAGACTGTTTGATTCTGGTCGTCGGTAAACTGTGTCCACACCGCCGACAAATACCGGGTAAGGGAGCGTGCGTCCTGCTTGATGTCCTGCGAAGCGTCAATGTCTTCGGCAAGCGAACGGTTAAGCAGTGTGGCAAACTCATCCGTGGCATTGCGCATCTTCATCATTAGCGGATATTGCAGGAAGAGGTCTACATTGTCTTCTATATGCTTCTTGCTGTCAGCCACCACACTCTCATTGAGTTGTGCTGACGCCAGGCCCTGCCGTCCGGCCGCTAAGGCCTTTTCCATCTTGTCTTTCAGCTTCACGAGGCTCTGTTCCAGCAATGCTGCCTTATAGTTCTCCACCTCCTGGCAATGCAGCATACGCAAGTCCAAAGCATGCCGCTGCGCATCCTGAAGGATATTTTGTAAGGTGCATTCGTATCCGGCATACCGTAGCTTCCGCTCCTCGCTGATTTCCTCGGTGAAGAAAGGAACCGCTTCGAACGTATCGCCTAAAAGGATCTTCACACGGCTAATGGCATCGGGCCACTCCGCCGACTTGATTTGTTGCGCATCGCCGATGGCGAAGAGAAGCCGCCCAGCGGCTGAATAACAAGGAAGTACTTGCGAACTGATGAAGTCCTTTTCGCCAGTGTACAGTATGTGGTTGGCATCAAGCGCAATGACGAGGCGGTCGGCACTGAGCAGGTCGCAGCGCCAGCTGTCAGTATCAATACAGGAGTATTCGGGTGTATAGACGATGGTGAACTTGAGGTTCTTCATCAAGTCGTTCTTCACAGAAAGGCTAACTATGAGGCTTTCCTTCGCACTTTTCATGTACTTCACAAAGCCTTCCTTGTCCACAAACATTTCGCCGTATTCTGTCGTCACAGCGTAGTTGTCATCGCCGTATTGCACAAGAATCCTTGCTACATAGTCTTGGTTCAATGAGGTCGGAGTGTCATACTCGTCTGCAAGGATGGTTTCCGCCACTCGTCGGTTGGTGGTAATCAGGTAAACGGCCGTCTCCTTGTGTTGCTCAATATGGAGATTGTTGATGAGATCGTCCACAGCCATAAACGATGTAAGATCCAAGTCCCTAGCTATGGTGGACATTTCTTCTTTTGTAAGTTGTTTTTTTAGCATAACGAGTCCTTTTAGAGTACCTTCAATAAATTATTCACTCTCTCCTTCAATGTGTCATCAGGCAACAAGCTGATGTTTGCAGGTGTTTCTTTCTCCGTCACGCGGTAATACATTTCCGACTGACTGAAGTATTGCAGTGCTTTCAGACGCTTCGGGGTAACAGGATGGTCTAACAAATATTCCTTCATCGCACCTAGTTTCATGTTTTCAAGACTCTCTAAGGATTGTTCGATGTATGTATCTAGGTCAACGTCGGAGATATTGGCAAACGCACTTTCCAGCTTCATCAAGGCTCTTTGTGCCGTACGCAAATCGCCGCAGCACAAGAATCCGGCACGGTCTGCCGTAATCTCAGAATAGCGCGACCATGTCTTTAAGGGTAGGCTGACCATCTGTATCAGTATGGGGCCAAGCACCGGAACGAATTGACTCAGCTGCGACAGACTATTGCCTATCAGATGGTAGACAAGATGTTCCATGGCCAAATGCCCACATTCATGTCCGATGATGAACGTCAGTTCTTCACGGGTAAGTAGATGAGTCGCCAAATCGCTTATCAACAAATAGGGCGTATCTACCGTTCCAGAAGCATAAGCATTAATACCAGGCATTCTGGCCGAAACCACAGCGTGGGGAATTCTAATGCCTAAAGTTTTGCAACAATGTCTGAGTATCTCATTGATTTCAGGAAAATTGTTGCCATCGATGACTATACCACTGCTTATCTCCGTTCCACTTTGGAAACTAACAAGCAAGTCGGCAAGACGATTGATTGCACCCTGGATTTGGGTAGCCTCCAAAGCCTGTATGACCGCAGAATCGACCTCATGGGCGAACTCCAATCGTTTACCGTACAAACTGTTGCCATTCTCCTGCTCTTTCTGAATAAACTCAGCGAGCGACGGGTAGACATTGCTGTTATATACAAGATTCATAATTTTGTATTTTTAAAGATTCATAATTTTGTATTATTGCGGAATTAAGGAAATATACAAAGTTTTCGGCAGTTTTTTCTTATTATCTATATGTTTTTTGTAATTCATCACTAGAAATGTCGAATGAGCCTAAATTATTATGTTAATACTTCCCATAACCAAGCCCAACAAAGCACCAAGCCATACAATGGCTTTGAGTTCTTTGTCCATCACTTGGAAGATGAGTTTTTCAGTCTCATTCACATCCATTTCGTTAATGCGCTCTCGAACAATCTTACTGATATCAATAGAATCAAGAATCTTTGGCAGATGATCGTTGATGATGGCACGATAGATGGATTCAACTGTGTTGACTGCTTGCTTCAGTTGGTCATCATGACCTTCAAGCAGGTTGCATACTGGCTTGTTCAAGAATCCATCGACTTCTCCACCAATCATATTTGATACAATCTCTTTGCCGTTATTTTTCAGCATATTGTTGATGTTGTCGGCAAGGAAACGCTCTGCAGGTTCACGAAGCATACCTAAGAACCGTGCCACAATGTTACCCCCGAAAAGACCGGCTGCCATTCCAGCCAGACCTCCTACAGCTCCTCCAAGTCCCGCAAGCAATTCTTGCGCTCCATCAACATTGAGTTTTTGGGCAACATGGTCAATGGCTATATGGGCTACTTTTTCACCCACGGATGAGTCTGCTAATTTCAGATAAGTCTGTTTGGTGAGGCTATCATTCACATTCTTTGATATTGTGGCAATTTCTTCTTCTGATAAGTAGTGACACAGAAATTCCTTTACAGTCTCGTTGTTACTTTTTTGGACATTGAAAAATTCCTCAACAGCAGAACGGACTTTGCCTACCATGTCATCAGACAACAGGTAGCGTTCAAGAACCTCTTTATTCATCAGATTCTCGCTTATCACACCTCCGATTGCCTCCGCAATGCGTCCTTTTTCTTTCGGAATAATACCTGGCGTAAAGGGAACATGCAATCCCATAATGTATTTCGCCTTATGTGGGCGAAACAACATCCTAATAGCTATATCATTGGTGATATAGCCTATAACACCTCCCAGTAATGGAGCTATAATGTATGATGCTTCAATATTCATATTTCGCTTTGTTTTTATATATTGAGTGATCAAATCTATAAAATCTCTCAATTT
>JBJEAY010000802.1:0-4377 GCA_051869575.1 Prevotella sp.
AAAATGAAGAAGAATAAGATATTTGTGACATAGACTTTATTCAAGCAAAATGTTAGGTGCAATAATTGGTGATTTGGCAGCATGGACGTATGAAAACGACAGAGATACGTTCTGGAAGCAACTCGTTTCAAACAATTCAAAAGATATAGAGTTGTCGGTGTATGGCCATGCCTATTTGCGTGCAGCAAGCAGGAATGTATGGTCTGTTCCTGAACAGGATGTGGCTTATATAAATACAAGTCAGCTGTGGTCGCCTGAGAACCATCTTCGTCAAAGCGGACAATGGCTGATGTGGCAACTTATGTGTGCATGGAATGATGATTTGCCAGCTCCTAAGGATATACCTGGTTCTTCTTTTGTTGATAAAGAGGAAGGATATGCTCGGATGTTTGTCATCGAACTTATACGATTGCTTAGACATGGACACACTAAGAGTGAGGCATATCATTCCGTCTATTCGTTTGAGCAACTGAGCAAATCATGGCATTGGAAGGCGTGGTCATCATCTTTACAGGTCGATAGTTATAGCATTCTTACATGTATCTTCCGTGCATGGGACTCTTTCTATAGAGGTTTTGACTTTACGTCTTCCCTGCATAATGCCATGAAGTGGGATAGTGACAGGCATCTCATAGCTATGTTGACAGCTTCTTTTGCAAGTGCTATGTATGGTTGTCATTTTAGCTTCATCAAAAAGAAATTCGCCATAAATGATGAGATAAGTCACGCTTTCAATATTCATCAACTAATAAAACGCATTGGGTATAATGAAGAACTTTGGCATAGGATGATAGATCATGCTAACATCTATCGAGACTTTTACCCAAAGAACTGTGCTTTAACGAATGTGGAGAGGCATCGATGGTCTGATGTGTCCAATATGTTCGACCGGATTATGCTTTCTGAGGACGAATACAAACGAATCCTTAGATGCTCACCGACGAGTTGGGATAACAGATATGGTCTTTACCTTGATGACGGATGGTTATATGTCTATAGAAGCAACTGGCTGATTGGACGTTTCCAACTTTGTAAAGCAGATGAATGTTGGCGCATAACGAATACGCAACTGTCAGGAGAACGATCATGGAGTGATTTCTGTTTAGCCCTATTTTGTGCATTAACAGAAAGCTGTAATTTGCATGTTTCCCCAAATCAGTACCAGAGTTCTTCCTCGTTATGCAAGTACTACCAAGGTGAACTATCCTGTCCTAAAGAATGGGAGAACGACATCAAGGGGAAGTTCTGGCATGGAGAAATGATGTTCTGCACCAATCACATCAATATGGATGTGTGGGCAGAACAAGCTCATGAGGTAATCAAGAAACTGAAAGGTAAGAAGCTAAAGTTCGCGAAGTCGATGCCTTTGCATCAGTTTGGGTTGGTTCTCTATATCGAGACTCTGTTTAGCAAGTGGTGTCCATACGATGACATGTCTTGGATATATGAATATTAGCCCTCCTGCCCAGCAGAACGCTTGATGAAGTGCTCACACTGTGGGTCTTTCAGAAAAATGCAATACCGACCTCCTTGCTGTTTATACTTGCAACGACATAGGATAAGATGGCCATCCAGAGCCTTGCTATGCCAGTCATAGCTGTTGGCACAGTCCTTACATTGATAGACGATAGCTGGTTGGAGCGTTTGCTGTTTTCTTTTCTTTGGTCTTGGCATCGTGTTATGTCTTAGCGTTTGAATCCTATATGCTTTTCTCTTTGCAGAAGGGCATCACTCATGGCGAATGATAACACCATGGCATTGCCCAATGCTTCGGCTGCAGCTTTCGCTGTGGTTCCTGTATCTACCACGTTGTCGATAAGGCAGGGAATACGGTCAGAAGGCAGTTCTCTTGTCTGATAGAATCCCATATCTCGACCAGAGAGCAGATGTCCACTCCGCTTTGCCTCGTAGTGTGATTCATGCTCTCTGCCTCGCAAGGCATCTACGAAAGGGAGATGTGAATAAGACGAGAGGGCTTGTGCCAAACGTAGGGTCTGGTCTGCGAGTCCATGATGACCGGGGATAGGGACAAGGACAGCATGGGCTGGTACGATGGGTGCCATTCTCCTTGCAGCATAGTCAATGGCATCAGAGTCTCCCTCCTTTATACTATGGGCTATCCACTGGTTGATACCATCATAGTATCTGCCAGTGGATAGGAAAGTGATGCCGTCTGATACGGCTTTTATGGGTTCGTTTTCTGTCATGGAGTGAAAAGCAGCATAAGTTCAATATATCGTCGTCGCTCGATGGAGGGGACTCTTTTGCCCCTCCAACGGCAATACTTTACATAGTCGTCTCTGATATTCCTGTCACCGGCTTCCAGCTTTTTCAAGACAGTACTCTTGGGGTATCTGCCCTTGCAGCCAAGGACTTTATAAGGACCGATGTTGTAAGCCAACGCAGCAAGAAGCAGGGAGTCCTGGCCGTATGAACGGAACATGGCACAGAGTTCTCTGAGGTCTTTCCGCAGCAGGACTTCCGCTTCCCTTGCACTCATATTGGAGGAGTATCTTTCTCCTGGGCGTAGTTTGTGTCCATACCCGACATACGGATAATCCTTCTTGCTGTGTAGCCCTTCATAGAACCTGATACAGCATACAGCACGTTCGAAAGGAGGAAGCTCGAAGAGCGTTTTTGATGCTTCCTCGTTGCTCTCGGAGGACTTCTGGGATTGGGCATTGACTGATAAACTTATTGAAATCAGAGCGATAATACTGATAATCTTTAGTCTCATTATGTATTTCTCGTATCTTAGTTTTGCGGCAGACTGCCTGCCATGGCGATCATCTGGTCGTATGTGTCTTTTGAGATAATCCCATGACGGAACTCTTCATTGATGTAATCAAGTGTACGCCCATAAGTACCAGTGACTCCAGAACCCATGTGGTTGTAGATGTCCATAAGATTGTTGGCAATGTCCATATTCGAGCCTGGTGGGAAGGTAATCCAGTTGCCTGTCTTGTCAGACAATGGTGGGATGGTCGTATTGATGCCACTCTGGGAAATACCTCCTTTGTCTGTAGTCAGGAAGCCATTGGATGAGCCTCCTGCTCCGTTCATAGCGATGTCGGAGCCGTTACCCACAGAATATGACTCATAGCCAAAGAACTGAGGCAAGGAGATAGCCATACAGACAAAACAAAGGCAGCTGCCCACACTCGTGACAATTCGCCTTGAAACCTGTTGCGGTGAGGTCTGCATAGCCATGTAGATGGATGTTGCACCAACAATGGCTATAAGTGCCGCAATGACATAACACAGACCTTGAACGAACGGCAGGTAACTGTAGATGCCGTCCGATGCACCCGATAATGCTTCCGAACCGGTCTGGGCAAAGCTCGGTATGGCTAATGCATGGGTAGCCGCAATCATGAATATATTCTTCATATCTAATCTGTTTTTCGTTATTTACTAAGTCTTTACCTTAAACATCAAGATGGTTTTTATCATTTCTTTGACATCAGCATTGACGCTTACGAAATTCTGGTATAAGATGCGCTCCTTGGCGTCTTTCGACGGGAAGGTGTAGAACTTCGGAATCTTGTAATGTTCGTAGTCTGCCTCTTCCTTGGCAATCTCCTTCATATCAAAGTCTGTCTTACAATAGAACTTCGAGGTCTGGAACTCTGCTGACTCCTGGATGTTCATGCTGTCACCACGACCTGTCTTGGTCTTGATGAAGTCACGTGCTGCCTGACCACATATCCAGCCTGTGGGCATATCGGAGATTTTGCTTGCAGGAACAAGGCTGTCCATATTCTCATTGAGGTTGATGGAGGTCTTGTCCCTGTCGATAGTAACACCCTTTTTGAGTTGCACTACCTTGCCGAAGATGTCGTTGCTGAGCCATTCCAAAGTTTCCTTTGCTCTTGCTGAACCGCTCACCACATTACCAACAGTAGTGATGACCTTCTGCATACCAACCTTGCCATAGTCGGATTCGAGCTGTGGAAGTTCCTGGAAACCTAATGCCACACTGACCTTATTGCTTCGAGCTGTACCAATCAGACGGTCTATCTTGTGGAAATACAGGGTCGGCAACTCATCTACGATGATGCTCACAGGCACGTTCTTGCCTTGACCAGTATTGACTCGTGTAACAAGGCGGTTAAGGATAAGGGCATTGAGGGCTCCGATGATGCTCTCCATCTCGGGGTCATTGGCAATGAGCAGATAACAGGGATTCTTTGGGTCGCTGACCTTCAAATCGAAATCATCACCGTCCTTGTGGAATATCCAATAGCTCTCCTTGGTAGCGAGACGGGAGGTATAGACACGTAGGGTGCCAATCATACCTTCCAACTGCTCCATTGTGTAATCATATATTATATAATACTCATACTGAGCCATTTATAAAATAATTATCTTGCCAAC
>JBJEAY010000803.1:0-4370 GCA_051869575.1 Prevotella sp.
GAAGCCTCTGTCACCACGAACATCGTGTTTACGGCATGGAAACCGGACCATGCTTCCGTATTGTCGGCACTCGACTTGAAACCCGTGAGAAACCATTCCTCATACTTTGTTCGTATGTCATAGCCGACCAATCTTCCAGGCAGCACACCAGCTGCCTTGAACAATCTTCGTACCTCCGGCACCATAATATTCCGCACTTGTCGGTCTGTCGGTGCTGTCATGGCAATCTTGGTGTTCTTCACCAACTTTCCGTCTTTCCATCGTGGAGTGAGGTACATAAAGCACAGACAAGCGACGGCAGCTATATAGTCCTTGCCACGGGCAGTTCCCGATGCCACAGCGACCATACGCTCCGTCTGAACAGCCCGCAAGATTGCTTTCTGCTCATCATCAAGACGAGCGTGGAGCACTTCCTTGGCAAACAATGTCCAGTCGCGCCGCCACGCTCGCATTTTCTTGTCGTACTTGTTCTTTCCGACCATTCTAATCGTCGTCCTCGCAGGATTTCATCAGTTCCTCGAATTGGTTGAGGTTTACATCTGTCTCGGTCTTCTCGACATAGCCTCGCTTCTTGCCCTTGGTACGGAGGAAAAATATCAAGGCTTGCACATCATCGTTATTGATATGCTCAACCAACTTTGACTCCGCGAAGTCTATGATAGCCTCTTCAGCAGCCTCCAGTCCTTCAGCGAGCTTCTTCTTCTTCTCTCGCCATTCGTAGAAGGTCTTTCTGGCAATTCCAAGAGCCGTGCAAGTAGCCGTGATGTTGCAACCTTTCTTCTCGTAAATCTGAATAATCTTCTCTATCGGTATATTCTTCATATCATTCAATGGGTATGGTTATAACTTTTCTCAACTTATCGAATGCCTCATAAACTTTCAGCTTTATAGCAATTTCTAATTTTTCCAACTACTCATTTTCTATGTTGATGCCGAGTTGTTCTGTTCTTAAAAGAACTTCATTAACAATCTTATACTCAACCTCGCTTTGTCCGTATTCAAGCCATTCAGCGCATTTCTTACGTCGAGGCCAGTAAAAGCGGTTCCAAAATTTCACCCACAATTCACGAGGTGAGTAGAGCGTAATCTTTATCTCTTTTGACATATCTTATTCATTTCGTTGCTGATTTCAAAATGTTCATGATGGTGTCAACGTAGGAGATATTCTCCGTCAAGAGAAGGCACTTTGAGAAGTGCGCTGATGGTCCAAGACCAGGCAGCAGGTTCACATCAATGAGATACACCTCGCCATTCTCCGTGAAGCGGAAGTCTATCCTGGCATGGTGTCTGATACCGAGGAGGTCGAAAACATACTTACTCATGGCGCAAGCCTTCGTGCCTATCGAGCCTTTCAAGGCATAGCAATATTCATTGTATTCAAACTTGCCCTTGTGCGTCTGAATGGCACCATTCGTCTCGCAGTCAACGGCAATGGCATGTGTTTGTACCTTATTGCTTTGAGGGTCGTAATAGCAGGCAACAGTCGCATCATTGCCTTCTATGAAGTCCTCAATGACACTCTCGTACCCCAACTCCTGCAATCTCATAACCTGAAACTTCACGTCTTCCTTGCTATGGCAGATGTTGTATTCCGTTATGCCAAAACTCTCGCTGCCGAAGCGTGGCTTGACAAAATACGTGCTTCCAGGCTGCAGATTGTCAATGCTATATTGTCTCGGCACCTTGATTCCGTGTTCGCACAAAAGCCTTGCCAGTTCTGCCTTGTCACTTGCCTTTTGATAGACCGAAAAATGCTCTGCCGTAGTGGCCACACCCTTTCCCTCTATCGTCTCAATGAGGGACCTACTCGCAGTACGAAGCAGAACCATGTCCTTCTCCCCAACGAAGTCAAGAGGGTCGTCCTCATCCACTATTGTCAGTCTGATATTCTCCCTGCCTACAACCTCTCTGTAATACTGGAAGACAGGTGGGATGGCATAACCTTCCATTTCAGCCTTACTTACTATCGTCCAAATCATGCCTTTTCCTCCTTGATTTCGTCAAGTCTCTCCTTAGCCAACTCCAGAAGTTTCGCAAAGGTGATGGACGGCGACTTGATATTGAACTGGTTGCCGATGTCCTGCTGAAGCTTAAGCAGAGACATTTCATTGTCCTCCTGATGAGCAAGGATGAGCGTATCACTTTTCTTAGCCTGTTCACGAATATCTCCGTACAACTCATCCAGGTTCTCGAACGAATTGGGGTAGAGAATAATCGTAAACACAAAGTTCTCCTTCAGAGCGAACACGCTAATTCCGTCCGTACTGACGGGAGCGACCTCATCGATATTGATGTGGGCGAACTTCTTGAAGTCAACGTTCTTTATCTTGCTGAACAGGATTTTCAGAATACTCTGATTATCCTCTCCATGCAGGGAGTTATGCGAAAGCTGGGTGGCAATGGCTTCGTCCTGCATCAGTTCCTCCTCTGTAACATAGAGTATTCCAATGCGCTTAAAGCCCACCTTCTTACACGCTCGCAGTCTGTGGTGGCCACTGATCATTACGAACCTGCCGTTGCTCTTCTTATAGCAACACGGCACGCTGCTCAATCCTGCCTTTCCGATGTTGTCGCACAACTGAGCGTAATCTTCACCATTCATTTCGTTGGCATTCAGCTCTGCCTCGTCGATGAGATTTATGTCAACCTTCTCGTACTTCCATCTGTCTTCAATTTCCATTGTTCTTCAGCATTTTTTGATATTTCTCTATTACTTCTTTGTTTGTGGCGAACTTGCCCAACTGGCCTTCGTAGGCGAGGTATGATGAGGTGCAATGTTCCTTCACTTTCTGATACACACCGCGGTATTTCATGCTGACAGGCTTGTGAGTGTAGGCACAGGAAATGACCTTCTCACACAGCTTGTGCATACGTCGGCTCAATTCCTTCTGCACTCCGGTCGTCTGAATGCAGAGCAATATAAGCTTTGCAAGACGAGGGATATTGTTGTTCGTGCAGAAGTCCGTCAGCTGGAACAGGTCGTAACCCTTGTGTTGTGGGAGGGTGAACCCGAACCCACCGAGCGTATATTTCTCATACATCACGACAAAGGCATAGGTGCAAATGCTGCACTGGTCAACTTTCTTGATGTATTTCTTCTGCAAGCAATGCAGGCAAGTGGAACTGACCCGAACAATCTTTAGGCTGTTTGGGTTGTCGATAACCAAATCATCTGGAGGCACGATCTCATTGACCTCCACATGGTTCGACTTATACGACGTACTTACCTTGTTCAGACTGCTCGGCTTGTTGCAGTAAAGGAAACGACCGGCAGACCATCGCTCACCGCTTGACGAGCTCCACATGGCCAGCTTGTGCATGTTCCGCAGATACGGGCTGTTGCTGAAGTAGTAGAAGAATGTCTCTTTCGGCAGCGTCTCTATCACCTCATAGTAGTCATTCCGCTTCACATTGAACTCCATTTCTAAATCAGAGTTCTCGGCAATCAACTTGAATGTGCGCTTCTGTTTCTTGTCCTTGCCGTAGTTGAAGAATATCACGCTCTTCTGAGCTATGGCATCCTGCAGGTTTCCTATATGATATTCGCAGGTGGTAAGTAGCTTCAGAAGCCTCTCGCAGGCCTTCTCAGTCTTTTCGATAGATTCCTCAGCCCTCATCTTCACGGACTCAATAACCGCTTCATTTCTCTTGGAATCACTCATGGAAAACTTCTGCAGTTTCTCTGCATACAGAGCCAATGCCAGTTGCCGTGATGGGGTATCAGCATTGAAATCCTCCAGCCATGATAGCTTCTCCTTATACTTCAAGGTAATCTTCCCGTTTGCAAGCATATACAGCAGATGGCAGTACGGGTCTTGTGCATAGATAGACACCTTCACCTTATCCATAAAGAACAGCTCATAGTAGTACATGAAGCCATTCACGATACAAAGTTCTTTATGGTCGTGGTTCTTGATGGCCTCCCATAATGCTGATGCCTGTTTCGAGTTATACGGCAGGGATTTCGTCTGAAACGTCTCGATGGCGCTGTATGGGTTGCCTTGGTATAGGAGGGGCACTAATTCTGGCGGTGTGTCCCATTTGAGGCCGATGGAGCTGCAGAACTTATCGTATGATGATAGGGAGTAGAAATCATCTAACTCATGGTTTATGGAATAATAGAACATTCTGTACGTCGAATAGACGCAGTTCATTGCCTTATAGAAGTCATTCGTGCCATGATATGTTCTGAACTCTATCGTCTTTGTCTTGAAGTAAGCAGAGATATTGCAGGCATGTCGTATGAAGCCTTTCTTCGACTGGTTCGTAAACAGCTTGTTGATGTCCTCGAATGTCTGAGCCTCCAGCAGGCCATTGTAGTACTTCTCCGTAGGTAAAGGCTGGCAGTTGAATATCTTCTCATCCCAGTC
>JBJEAY010000804.1:0-4368 GCA_051869575.1 Prevotella sp.
AGAAATATACCCCAAAGATTTCAGCATCCCTGGAGAACAACCTGATGGATAACCACACGCTTGCAATGATATGCAGACGGAGGTTATTTACTTCACAATATCCGTATATTTCTTCATGCGGGTGCAAAGGTAGGGCTTTTTCCCGAAACCACCAAACATTTTCCCATTTTTTATACTCTCTGCTCAGTATTATTCATCTTCAGCATACGTTCGGGAACATTTTTGCGAACGGCATCCACCACAAGGCGCAACTGACTGAGACGCACGAACGACTTGGTGGTGAGTGCCACAACCTGGCGCGTGGGAATAGGGAGGGCAAAGGGACGCACAAGCTGGCGCTGAGAGTCTGTGAGTTGCTCGAGAGCGAGTTCGGGTATGAACGTCACTCCCTTGCCTCCCTCCACCATTCGCATGAATGTCTCGATGCTGCCGAGGGAATAGGTATTCTTGCTCACTTGGGCCGACTTCAGACTGCAGAACTTCACAAGTTGGTCGCGGAAGCAATGGCCCTCGTCAAGCAACCACAGAAACTCGTCGTTGAGGTCGGAAGTCTTTATCGACTTATTGGCATAAAGGGCATCCGACTTCGACACGTATGCCAAGAACTGCTCATAATAAAGTGGTGTCTGCTCGTAGTTCTCCATATCATCAAGACTTACAAGTATTGCGATGTCTATCTCACCACGACTGAGTGCCTTCTTGCAGTCGGCGGTCTTCAACTCAAATACGGTGAACTTCACATCTGGATTATCAGCCGTGAGCTTATTGAAGAAGCGCGGAAGCAGATAGGGAGCTATTGTCGGCAGTATGCCTATGCGGCATGTTCCGCCCACAAGTCCCTTTTCCTCGGCAACGATATCCTTTATCTTCTTTGCCCTTGCCAATACTCTCCATGCCTGCTCCACCACGAGCTTGCCTATCGCCGTGGGAGTGACCTGCTGCGAGGAGCGCTCGAAGATCTTCACGTCGAGTTCGGCCTCAAGTTTCTGTATCATCGCACTGAGCGTGGGCTGTGTCACTCCACACTGCTCGGCTGCCTTGGCAAAGTGGCGGAGTCGATACACCGCCACTATATATTCCATCTGCTGTAATGTCATTGTCGGTCTTATTATTTTTGTGCAAAGATAAATATTATCATCGCAATTGACAAACAATTAGCTGATATTTAATGTTTTTTATATAAATCACCTCACTTTATCTTAATCATCTCCACAGGCTGCACCTTCTGCACGTCTAATGGTGCTGACTGATATTTCACCTTGGCGAAGTTGATGGCCTTGAGGTCAAAGCATCGTATGGTGCTGTTGTGCATGGTGCGATAGTAGATGCGGCGGTTGGCGATGTCGGTGGCCACCGTCCATTGAGTGGCACTCGGGATGTCGGGCACCGTCTGCACCTCGGAGAACTGTATTCCCGTTGGGATGTCGAAGTTGTTGAGGATGTGAAATGCCTGCATCACGGTTTTCTCGGGAGTGGCGAGCTTTGGTGCCGTTGCCTGGAAGAAGGCAGCACGCACGAAGCGCGACGGTGGAGTCATGTCACCCGGAATGCCATGCAGTCCGCCTCCTCCACCGAATGCCGTAAGCGTCAAGTCGCCCACCTCACGCGTGTAGATAGGACCGGCAAAGAGATTGGTGTAGTTGTTGAGATTGGTGATGTGCCAGTCGAATCCCGGGGAGTTGGTCAGCACGCCCAACTTATTCTCGTAGAACCTCACCTGCTTGCCCAATATCTCCACTACCACCTGCCTGCCGCCCGGCTCGGTGATGCGCCAATGCACGGTGGAGCCACGAGGGTCGATTGTCACTACATGAATGCCATAGATAGCATCCTTCACCTCATTGATTGACTTGAAGTTGCTTAGTATCCACGACACCAACTGCAGGTCGCTCACCGTCTTCTCCTTGTTTGCCTCGCTGTAGGTCTCGTATTCCCCATAGCCAGGGAAATAGAACAGACCGGCAGCCAGTCCTGCCTCATTGACACCCTCAACCACAAACTCCGCCTGCTCGACGGCAAGTCCCACATATCCATACTTAGCCGTGAACATCATTCCGTCCTTCTTGCCATCGGGCGTAAACGAGCGTTGAGAATATCCCCTCGGCACGATTGAATACTTGCTCTCCAGGTCATTGCCCGCCCATTCGATGGTACGTGCAGTAACGGTTGAGCCACTGATTGTCCTCAGCGTGATGCCTGTGCAAGCCACGACATCCTGCGAGAACGACGACACGATGGCAAATGTTGCCATAAGAATCATTCTTTTCATAATTTCCTCCTTTACTAAAAAAATAAATAAATCCTTTCGTATATAAATCTGCTGCAAAGATAATCATAAATGCGATATGTTGTATCAGTTTATGGCTTAATTATTCTTAAACACATAAAAAAAGGTGGACAGCCAACTATTATTTATGAACAACTGTCATGAATGTATGACAACAGCTATCTTTAGGATATAACGACAGTTTTCCGGGCTTTTCCTTTGTACTTCCATTATTTATTTGTAACTTTGCCCCAAAAATTGCGAATTATCATATACAAGGATGAAGAATAATAACAACGAACGCGTGGAGCTACCTATATGGCTGGCTCTTTTGCCGCTATTGCTACTGATGGCGATGTTGGTGTTTACTATACGCGCCTTCGGAGGCGACTCACTGAGCGGTCCGAGCCAGATTGTGATGCTGGCGGCATCGGCAATGTGCTGCATTGTCGGCATCTGGGCAGGCAAGGTGAGATGGCACGAATTTGAGAGTCAGATAGCGAAGAACATATCCCACGTGTCGTCGGCATTGATAATACTGCTGTTTATCGGCGCATTGGGAGGTGCATGGATGGTGAGCGGTGTGGTGCCGATGATGATTTACTATGGGTTGGACATTATCCATCCGAGCGTGTTCCTTGCATCCACGTGTGCCATCAGTGCTGCCGTGAGTGTGATGACGGGCAGTTCGTGGACCACGATTGCCACCATCGGTGTGGCTCTGATGGGCATAGGCAAGGCACAGGGATTTGACGAGGGGTGGATAGCGGGTGCTATCATAAGTGGGGCGTATTTTGGCGACAAGATATCGCCTTTATCCGACACTACGGTATTGGCATCGAGTGTATGTCATGTGAATCTTTTCTCGCACATCCGATATATGATGATCACGACCATACCATCGTTCTCCATTGCATTACTGATATTCTTCATTGCGGGTTGGTCGCATACGGCAACGGACACGGGGCACTTGGCGGCTTGTCAGGAGGCTATAGTGGGGAGATTTGACATCAGTCCATGGCTGCTTATTGTTCCCGCAGCCACCGCAGTGATGATTATCAAGAAGTTGCCAGCATTGGTGACGATGTTTGCCTCTACGTTGATGGGAGTGGTGTTTGCTCTGATATTCCAAGCGGATGTGGTTGGGGAAATTGCCAATGGCGACATGTTTAGAGGTGCCATGCAGACTGTGTATGGCGGGACTGCTATCAAGACATCGGACGCTATGCTCGACGAACTGGTGGCTACAAGGGGTATGGAGGGTATGCTCTCTACGGTGTGGCTGATACTTTGCGCCATGTGTTTCGGGGCTACGATGACGGCGGGCGGTATGACCGCGGGCATAACAAGACTGTTCACACGCTTTGCGCGTGGGCGCATTTCCACCGTGTCGTCAACTGTTGCCACAGGACTGATGCTTAACACCACGGTGGCTGACCAATATATGGGCATATTGCTCTCGGGAAATGTGTTCCGCGAGATTTACGACAAGAACGGTCTGGAGCGCCGACTGCTCAGCCGTGCCACAGAGGATTCTGTGACTGTCACCTCGGCTCTGATTCCCTGGAACTCGTGCGGCATGACGCAAAGCACAGTGCTCGGCGTCGCCACTCTCACCTATCTACCCTACTGCTTCTTTAATATCCTCAGTCCGCTGATGAGCATCATCATTGCCATTACGGGATATAGGATTAAATTGAGAATGAGGAATGAGGAATGAGAAATTAATAATATCCCCGAACGGGTATAAGATGTTAAATAATCATATTTTTTATACCTTTTAGGGTATAGTTTGAGAGTTTTTTACTATCTTTGTACCCGATAAGGTATAAAAAGACAATGAATATGGATATGCAACTGTCTGTTTTCGTCAAAGAAATGCGACGTGAGCACTCGCTCACTCAAGAGGATCTCGCTGCGAAGGCTGGCGTGGGACTGAGATTCGTGCGCGACCTGGAACAAGGCAAACAGACTCTGAGAATGGACAAAATCAACCAGGTGCTCGCACTGTTCGGAAGGGAAGTGGGGGCGGTGGTGAAGAATTAAAATATGAACCCACTCTAAAAAGTAGGTTTTAAATGTTAGACATATAGCTCCGTAAG